>JBAPXO010000117.1:0-1592 GCA_049284255.1 Solirubrobacteraceae bacterium
GGATCGTCTTGACGTGATCGTGGTCGCCGCCCGCCTCATACGGTGAGGCTTCGTTGGGGTCGACGACGACGTCCGCGCCACACGCGGTGGCGAGCTCGCGCCGGCCGCGAGAGAAGTCACTGGCCACGACCGTGGCCACGCCCTTGGCCTTGAGCATCGCGATGACGGCAAGGCCGACCGGGCCACAGCCGATCACGATCGCGACGTCTTTCTTCTTGATCTCCGAGCGGCGGACGGCATGCCAGCCGACCGACATCGGCTCGGTCAAAGCGCCCAGGTCGGGCGAGAGGCCGTTCGGGAGCTCGAACATCAGCGATTCCTCGACGACGACCTGCTCGGCGTAGGCGCCGGGAGCCGAGGGCGAAAGTCCGGTGGCGTGCATCTCCTGGCCGCGGCGGAGGAGGGGCACCGCGACGACCGGGGTGCCGGGGGCGAGCTTCTTGCGCGTCTTGGGCCCGTAGTCGGCAATTTCCCCCAGGAACTCGTGGCCGAAGACGACGCGCTGGTCGGTGCGCATGAAGCCGTCATAGCCGGCTTCGGCTAGCACGTCGGCGAGCTCGTCGGCGTGATGGCGGGCGTGGAGGTCCGAACCGCAGATGCCGCAGCGCCGGACGTCGATGACGACCTGGCCCTTGCCGGGCTCGGGGGCCGGCAGATCGGCGACCTCGAGCTTGGTCTTCTCGCAGGTGACGGCCTTCATGCCGCGACCTGCGTGGTCGGGAGCAGGCTGTCGTCGAAGGGCGGGAGGGGCTTGATATAGGGGTCGAGCAACTCGGCGGCCCGCTCCGTGGTCAGCACGTTGCGCGGATCCAGCTTGACCAGGTCGTGCTCGCTCTCGTCGTACTCCCAGACGTTCTCGCCGATCAATCGGCCCCGCTCGTCGTAGGGCCAGACCATCGCCACCCGGCCACGCAGCAGATACATGGCGTCCTCATCCGCCTCGACGCCCGCCGCGACCAGTGCCGCTCCCAGCGTCTGCTGATAGCCGACCATCGTGCTCACGACCATGAAATCGCCGACCGCCACCGTCTCTGATTCGTTGTAGAAGATCGACTGGTTGGTCTCTGACCAGAACCGGTAGAGCGGCTCCACCTGCTCGCGGCCGTCGAGCGTCATCGGCGGCTGGCCGATCATGTTGAAGCGGTACACCGGGTGCTCAACCGTCATCTCGGGGGAGAAGATCTCCTCGTAGCGTCCGGCGTGCTCCAGGTTCCGATGGCGATCGTAGGCCTGCAGCAGATAGCGGTGGCGGGGATTTTCCGTGCGCTCGATGAGCTGTTGGACGGCGATATTCGTCTTGGTGATGTCGAGCTGCTCGATGTCGAACCGGGCCATGCGGGCGCTCCTCTCCTCAGCGGATTTTCTGACCGACGCGACTGTAACCTACACGAGTGTAAGGTGCGGGTCCGCCGGTGATCCGTCCTCGGCCTCTCCCTCGGACGGCTGGGCCGGCCCGCCCGGGTGTGACTCGAGGCGAAGCTCGACTCCGCCCTCTGGAGACGGCGGCGGGACGAGGCGGCGGCGCCCCAGCAGGGCGATGAGCACCGCCCCGCCGCCGGCGGCGCCGGCGAACCCGAAGACCGCGGCCGGTC
>JBAPXO010000118.1:0-1712 GCA_049284255.1 Solirubrobacteraceae bacterium
CCGGTGGCCACTATTCGATTCCCGTCGCGCATCCCGGGAACTACCGGGTCCTCTACGCCGGCACCGTCGGGCCCGAGATCACCGTCGGTTAGGGTTCCCGGCAATGCCCGGCCCGCTGCTCGTCGTAGACGCGCCGTTCCTGCTGTACAGGTCGTTCTTCGCGCTGCCCGATTCGATCCTCGGCGTCGATGGGCAACCAGTGAACGCGCTGCTCGGGGCGACCAACAATCTCCTGCGGATCGCCGCCGACACCCGACCGCGCGCCGTCGTGGTCTGTTTCGGCGCCGAGCAGGCTCCCTACCGCGTCGAGCTGTACGCCGGCTACCACGCCCAGCGTCCTCCGATGCCGGAGGCGCTCGCCCACCAGTGGGCTCAGGCGCCCGAGCTGTTCCGCGCCTTTGGCTGGTACGTGGAGGATGCGGCGGAGCTCGAGGCCGACGATCTGCTCGGCGCGCACGCCGAGCTCGAGTCCGCCTCTAGCGGAGAGACGCTGCTGCTCACGGGCGACCGCGACATGTACCAGTGCGTGACCGACCGGACCCACGTCCTCTACCTCAAGCAGGGCAGCAGTGGCTTTGAGCGCATCGATCCGGCCGAGGTCGAGCGCCGCTACGGGATTCCGCCCGCGTTGGTTCCCGACTTCATCGCGCTGCGCGGCGATCCATCAGACGGCCTCCCGGGCGCTCCCGGTATCGGCGAGAAGACCGCGGCCGCCCTCCTGCGCCGCCACGGGACGCTCGAGCAGCTGCTGGCCGCCGTCGCCGAGGATGGCGCCGGGGAACGGCCACGCATCGTCTTCACCCTGCGGGAGCACGCCGACGCCCTGCGCGCCTACCGTGAGATCGCGCTCTTGCGGCCGGTGGTTGTCACGCGGCCTGACGACGGGGACACCGACGTCGCCGGCGGCGCGGCCGCGGCGGCCAAGCTCGGCATGGGAAATCTGGCCGGTCGCCTCGAAGCCGCCAAATCACTGGCTGACCTCTAGCTGAAGACGGTCCGCTCGGTCAGGTAGCTGCGGGCGAGGCGATACGGTGAAGCCATGAAGCAGGGCGCTCGGGTCGTTTACTCAACGGTTGACGGTGATCTGCGCAGGGCACCCGACAGCGGACTCCGCGACCGACGCGCCGATGGCGATCGCGTCAA
Source organism: Solirubrobacteraceae bacterium (assembly GCA_049284255.1). GTDB lineage: Bacteria > Actinomycetota > Thermoleophilia > Solirubrobacterales > Solirubrobacteraceae > Palsa-465. The sequence goes on from JBAPXO010000118.1 coordinate 1,144, forward strand.
GGTCCGGCGTGAGGTCGCGGGCCGCCGTGGTAAGGCCGTGACGACCATCTCGGGTGTGCCGGTCGACGAAGCCGGACTGAAGCAGCTCGCCGGGAAGCTCAAGAAGCGATGTGGCGTCGGCGGGTCGATAAAGGATGGCGTGATCGAGATCCAGGGCGATCATCGGGATGTCGTTGTTCAGATGCTCGAGGCCGAGGGGTATCGGCCCGTCCTCGCTGGAGGATGATGCGCGTCGACAAATGGCTGTGGACTTCTCGGCTGGTCAAAACGCGCTCGTTGGCGGCGGATGCCGCGAAGGGTGGCCGTGTTCACGTCAACGGCGTGGCAGTCAAGCCGAGCCGCGAGGTTGTGGTGGGCGACGAGCTCGAATTGACACTCGGCCCGGTGCGGCGGACCGTGATCGTGCGCGGCTCCGTGGAGCGCCGCGTATCGGCCTCCGAGGCGACGAACCTCTACGACGAAACGGAGGCCAGCGTCGCTGAGCGCCAACGCCAGGCGGAGCTGCGCCGTCTCGGTGGACCGGTCAATCTCGGCGCTCGCCCGACCAAGCGCGACCGCCGCCGCTTCGA
>JBAPXO010000119.1:0-5034 GCA_049284255.1 Solirubrobacteraceae bacterium
TCCTGGAGGTGTGGGACAACGCGGCACACGAAGCTCGGCTTTTCCCCACCCCCTTCCCAACCAGCCGAGGTGTGGTCGATTCCGTCGCTATAGCCGCCCCGTCCCACGCGCCAGCCGCCCCCGGCCAGCACAACTCCCCATCCCAAGCCCGAAGTTCGCACAGCCGCAACGCCACGCGCCCCCAAAGGAACCGCCCGCGCCGGTCTCTTAGTCGTGGAGCTTGAACGGAAGCGTGGCCACGATCACGTCGGTCCGCGCCTTTAGGACCGTCGCCAGGAGCCGTCCCCGCTGGTTGTGCAGAATCTCGTGGCGGCGCTTGCGCGGCAGGATCTCGGGGATGAGCACGATGACGACGGCATCTTCTTCGTGGATCGCCTCGACGTAGCGGAGCACGGTGCGAATCAGCGAGCGCTGCTCGTCGATGATCACCTCGATCGGCGGACCGCACTTCCACTGGCCCCAGTCGCGCTCGATCCTCTCCTTCTCCTCCTCGTCGGCGGCCACCGCCAAGGCGACCACGGTGTCGCCCATCGACATGGCGGCCGTGAGCGCGCGCTCGGTCAGCAGGTTGACCGTCGAGGTCGGCACAACGACGATGCTTTCCTCCTTGCAGGGCAGGGGTGGGATGCGCCCGAGCTTGAGCTCATGCCCGACCTCGTCGTAATAGGACTCGGTGGAGTGAAACAGCCAGATCAGGAGAGGGACGGCGATGACCACCACCCACGCGCCCTCCAGGAACTTGCTGCCCAGGAGGACGATCACCGCGATCCCGGTCATCACCGCTCCGGCCCCGTTGATGGCCACGCGCAGCCGCCAGCGGGCAGGACGCTCCTCGCGCCAATGCTTGACCAGCCCGATCTGGCTCAAGGTAAAGCCCAGGAAGACGCCGATGGCGTATAGCGGAATCAGCTTGTTGGTGGTGGCGCTGACGGCCACGAGGAGCAGCATGGCGGCGAGCGCCAGCACCACGATGCCGGTCCGGTAGACCGGCCGCTCGGCACGTAGGTAGAAGGCGTGCGGCAGCCGGTGGTCGCGCGCGAGCAGGCTCAGGAGCACCGGCAGCCCACCGAAGCTGGTGTTCGCGGCCAGCCCGAGCACGATCGTGACCGCGATGTTCGAGACGTAGAACGGCCATCCCGTGCCCAGTGACCCGGCGGTGAGCTGAGCCAGGACGGTGACGCCGCCGCGGGGCTGCACGTGATGGATGTGGATCACCACGGCGAGGCCCACGAGCATCAGTCCCAGGAGGACGCCCAGGGTGATCTCGGTGCGCTGAGCGGTCCGGGAGCGAGGCTCACGGAAGGCGGGAACCCCGTTGGCTATGGCCTCGATCCCGGTCACGGCCGAGCAGCCCGCCGCAAACGCCTTGAGGATGAGCACGATCCCCAGCGCCTCGGTGGCCTGGAGGGGCACCTTGTGACCGATGGTGTCCTTGAGATGCGGCTCAAACAGCCCGATCGCGATCACCGCGAAGATGCTGATCAGGAACAAGGCCGCCGGGAACATCAGCAGCTTGGCCGATTCGCTGATCCCGAACATGTTGACCGCCGTCAGCAGCACGAGCCCGATCGCCGAGACCAGCAGCAGGTGATGGGACAGCGCCGGGAAGACGCTCCCCAGGCTCGCCGCACCGGCGGCCAGGCTGACCGCGACCGTGAGCACGTAGTCGACGACCAGCGAAGCGGCGGCGACCATCGCCGGCCAGGGCCCGAGATTGGCCTTGGAGACGGCGTACGCACCGCCACCGTCAGGGTGGGCGGCGATGACCTGCGAATAGGAGATGACCAGCAGCACGAGCATGCTGGTGATCACGAGCGTGATCGGCAGCGTGAAGCGCAAGGCGCTCGCGCCCGCGGCGACGAGCACGAGCATGATCGCCTCGGGCCCGTAGGCAACGCTTGAGAGCGCGTCGAGGCTCAGAGCGGACAGGCCGCGAGGGACATCTAGGTCGTGTCCCTGATCGGCGTGCTTGCCGGCCCGAGGGCGGTGGCCGATACGCGAGCCCGGCCGCTGACGGGCGAATCGCGAGCGCCGGTTGCCCCGGCCGCCTTTGTCAATGGGTTCTGTTGACGTGTCGCTCAAGCCGGGCCCCAGCCAATCGGTCCCGGAACAATTGCATGCCAGCCAAACCGCGGCGAGGCCGGGCGCGTGGCGGTCACGCATGGGCCGCGATAGCGTCGCGACCATGAGGACGCGCAGGCGTGGCTGACCCCGAGCGCATCGCAGACCGGCTCCAGGCTCTCTGGAGCGTCGCGAAGGGCCCCCGGGGTGGCGCCGACCGACCGGCCTACTCCGAAGCCGAGGCGCGGGCGATAGAGCTGGTTGCGGGATGGGCAGCCGACGCCGGCCTGGAACCCGGGATCGATGACTACGGCAACCTGTGGGCGCTGCCCGGGGACTGGCCGGGTCCGATTCTCACCGCCGGATCCCATGTCGACACCGTGCCCGACGGCGGTCGCTACGACGGGGCGCTGGGGACCGTGCTGGGGCTCGAGCTCGCGCTCGACCTCGCAAAGCGCGCCGAGGCCCCCGTCCGCGCCGGGGTGCTCGTGTGCGCCGCCGAAGAAGCTCCGCGGTTCGGCGCCGGCACCCTCGGGTCGCGGCTGCTGATCGGAGCCCTGCACGAGTCCGCGCTCGATGACCTGCAGGATGCCCGGGGCGTCACCGCCGCCCAGGCGCGCGCCGGGTACCTGGATGCCCTGGCGCCCCTTCCGCGGGTCGCCCCCCCGCTGAGCCGGCTGCGCGGTCATGCTGAGGTCCACGTCGCCCAGCGCCGATCGCTGCGCACGCTGGGCATCGTCACCCGGGTCGCTTCTCCACGCCGTCTGCGGGTGCGGATCACCGGGGAGGCCGGTCATTCGGGCGAGGTCTCGATGCTCGAGCGCCGCGACGCGATGGCCGCGGCCGCCGAACTCGTGCTCTCGGTCGAAGCGGCCGCGAGCGCTGAGCCTGCCGAGACGGTGGCCACCGTGGGCACCTTGTCGGTGTCCCCCGGGTCGGTCAGTGTCATCCCCGACGACGTCGACTTGATGGTCGACATGCGCGGTATCGCAGCCGACTCGCTGACCCGGCTCGAGGCCGCGATCCGCGCCGCGGTGGGCGACATCACCGGCCGGCGCGGGGTGACTGCCGAGGTGACCCTCACCCGCGCCGGCGAGCCCACCGAGCTCGATCCGGGACTCGTCGATGCCGCCCTGGCCGCCGCTGCGAGGCTGGGCATCCCCGCGGCGCAGACGTGGTCGGGCGCCGGCCACGACGCCCAGCACTTGACCGCGATCGCCCCCGCGCTGCTCGTGTTCGTGCCCCTGCACGGCGGCGAGAGCCACACCCCGCAGGAGGGGGCCAATATGGACGAGATCCTGATGGCGGCCCGGCTGCTGACCGCGGTCATGGGTGATACCGGCCGAGCGAGCGCCCGGCCGGTATCCCATGAGACTTAGAGGCCGTCCTTAGGCCAGTCCGTTGGCGGCCAGGAAGGTGTGCGCCACCGTGGCCGGGGACTGCTGGTCGAGCTGCACCGCGGCGTTCATCTTGATGATCGCCGGCAGCGTCAGCAGCGCGCTGACCTTGTTCAGCGTCTGGCTGAACGCCGGGCCCTCACTGGAGACCAGGCTCTGCTTGACCACCGGAGCGACGTTCTGGAAGCCAAACAGCTTCTTGGTGTCGGTCAGAACGGCGTACTTGCCGCTCTTGAGCTGGGGGTCGGTGGTGAAGATCGTCGCCACCTTGACCTGCCCGGAGTCCAGGGCCTTGTAATTGAGGCCCTCGGCCAGGGGCACGAACTGCAGGTTGTGCAATCCGTAGACCTTCTCCAGACCGACCAGTCCGTCATAGCGGGTGCGGTTCTCCGCCGGAGCGCCGTAGCTGACCTTGCTGAGCTTCTTGAGGTCAGAGATCGTGCTGAGGCCGTTTGCCTTGGCGTACTTGGTGGTCGCGGCCAAGCCGTCGGCGTCGTAGAACGGCGTCTGATTGAGGAGCACGAACCCGTGCTTCTTGACGTAGGCGTTGGCCTGGTTGTAGGTGTCCTGAGCGCTCTTGGGCGGGTTGTTGTCGCCCGCGATCGCCGTCAACAGCGTCCCGGTGTACTCGGGATACATCTGGATCTGGCCGGACTGCAGGGCCTTGTAGATGATCTCCGAGCTGCCGATGTTGGCCTTCAACGTGACCTTGTAGCCCTTGGCCGCAAGGGCCTGCTGGTACAGGTCACCGAGGAGGTACTCCTCGTCGAAGTTCTTGTCTCCCAGCACGCTCGGCGGCTTGCCGGCTCCCGGCTTCGAGCTCGCATTCGACGACGAGCTCGGAGCGGCCGAGCTGGAGCTCGCGGTCGAGCTCGAAGAGCTGCTCGACGAGCTCCCGCATGCCGCCAGCACGACGGCCGCAACGACCGCGGTTAGGGCCCCAAGGATGCGGGCGATGTGACTCCTCTGCATATGTTCCTCCTGTTGGTTTGCGCGTGAAGGTTGAGGTTTGTCAGGCGACTGCGGGCTCGAGCTCGAGCGGGGTGTCCTCGGCTTCCCGGCCGGCGAGGATCAGCCCACGGGGGGTGAGCGCCCGTTGGATGCCAGCGAGGGTGAACTCGACGATCAGAGCCAGGGCGGCGATGCAGATGGCCGCTCCGAGCACCCCGTAAAGGTGGTAGCTGGCCTCGTTGGCGATGATGTCGCCGAGCGTCCCGCTGTAGCCGGCGAGCGAGGCGATGGTCGTGGTGGAGACGACGAACAGCGCCGAGGTGCGGATCCCGGCGAAGATCAGCGGGAGCCCCATCGGCAGCTCCACCTGGCGCAGGATCTGCCACCCGGTCAGGCCCATGCCCCGAGCCGCGTCGACGATCTCCCTGTCGACGCCGTCGACGGCCACGTAGGAGTTGGTGATCATCGGCGGCACGGCGAGCACGATCAGCGCCAGCTCGACGTTGCGCAGACCGACGCCGAGAAACGCCACGCCGATGGCCAGTACGGCCAGGCTGGGAAGCGAGCGCCAGATATTTCCGAGGTTGATGGCCGCAAACGAGCCCCTGTGGACGTGGCCGAGCCA
>JBAPXO010000120.1:0-3797 GCA_049284255.1 Solirubrobacteraceae bacterium
TCACCGACGCGACCAATCCCCAGTCCGTCCAGATCACCGGTGGCCAGCTCGGCATCTTCGGTCAGACGCTGAGCGGCGACTTCTCGTTTGCCCCCAGCGCCGACGGTGTGGCCGTCACGGCCAGCAACGTCGGCCTCTCACTGGGCGGCGGAGCGGTCTCGATCACCGGCGGCACCGGAGCTCTGGAGCTGGGCGGCGGCACGCTGGCGGGCACCATCTCCGCGGTTGGAACCCCGGGGTCCCCCGGCGTGAGCTTCGCCGTCCCGGGCGTGACCTTCGCGACCACCGGCTTCTCGCTCGCCATCAACACCGGTACCAACACGACGCTGACGATCCTCAAGCAGACGCTGACCGGCAACTTCTCGGTCGAGGTCGCCTCGGTCCCGGGCGGCGGGACGGCGACGACGATCGTCGCCTCGAACGTCTCGATCACGATTGGCGGCGCCACCGGCGGCGTCTCGCTCACCAACGGCCAGGGCGCGCTGCTCGTCACCAGCGGCGGCGTCGCCGGGCAGATCTCGGGCAACGTCGCGCTCAACCTTCCGTCCGTGGTGTCGATCACCGGCAACCTCGAGCTCGCGATCAACAACACCACCAGCCAGGTCGATCAGACGCTCACGGTCGGCGGCGACACCGTCACCGTCTCGCTCCCCGCCGGGCCGTACGTCGAGTTCCAGGCGACAGGCGCCGCGGTCACGGTGCTCAATCAGACCGTGACCGGGGATCTCGCGCTCATCCAGGAGAGCTCGATCGGTCCCAACGGGGCCAATAGCGCCACCCCCACGTCGCTTCTGGAGATCGGGGTGGCCAACGGCGCCACCTCGTTTGGGAGCCTGCTCAGCGTCAAGAACGTCACCGGCGGCCTCTTCATCGAGCCCTCCGGGGTGGCGGGCACGCTATCGGCCGACGTCTCGCTCAGCGTCCCCAACGTCACCCTGACCGGGACCCTCGGACTGCAGTTCAACACCGGTATGGGCACCGTCAACGACTCGATCCAGGTCGGCGGGACGACGGTCACCGTGAACGTCGGCGGCGGTCCCTACGTCGAGGTCGCGGGCACCGGCCTGACGCTGACCGTCCTGGGCCAGACGCTGAGCGGCGACCTGGCGATTGCCAGCACGCCCGGCCAGCTGCAGATCACCGCCAACAACCTGACGGCGAAGTTCGGCGGGACGGCCGCCGCCCCGGTCCTGACCGCCGTCCAGATGACTCCCAACGCCCAGTTCGTGATCAGCTCCGCCGGGGTCGCCGGCTCGATCGCGATGAACGTGACCCTCTCCCAGGTCCCCGGCCTGTCGCTGGGCGGCACCTTCGGCCTGGACATCAACACCACTTCGGCCGCCGTCAACGCCCTGCCCCCCGGACCCTATGTCCGCGTCGACGCCACCAACGCCACGCTGACGATCATCGGCCAGACGATCAGCGGCAGCGTCGCCATCCAGAAATCGACCGATTCAAGCGGCGCCTCCGTCGTGAGCATCGGGATCACCGGGGGCTCGGTGAGCCTCGCCGGCGGCGCCGTGTCAGCCAGCAACATCTCCGGGCTGCTGCTGCTGTCCTCGGGGTCGATCGCGGGGACGGTCTCGGCGTCGGTGTCCTTGGGCGCAGCGCTGAGCAGCACCGCCGCGCTCAGCGGCGTCTTCACGGTCTCGGTCAACACCGGATCCGCGGCGGTCAACGACAGCTTCACGGTCGGCGGCCAGACGGTGTCGGTCGATCTTCCGGCCGGCCCCTACATGAACTTCCAGGCCACCGGCGCGACCGTCACCGTGCTCGGGCAGACCCTGACCGGCGACTTCACCGTCCGCCAGGTGACCACGGGCCCCGGCGCGGACGGCATCCCCGGTAACAGCGACGATCCGCAGGCCGTCGAGATCACGATTGCCAATGGCGCCCTCGGTTTGGGCGACGGCACCGCCAACCTGCTGACGCTGAGCAACATCACCGGCGACCTGCTGGTGTTCAAAGCGCCCAACGCCGGGGTCGCGGGTCAGCTCAGCGCCGACGTCGCGCTGAACGGCATCCCCCACGTTTCGCTGTCGGGCACTCTCGGCCTTCAGTTCAACACCACCGGCTTCCAGGTCACCGCCACTTATCAGGATCCGGGACAGCCCACTCCGACGAGCCTCACGATCGCCTCGACGCAGACGGGGGTGACCCCCACGGGTACCGGTGCACAGACCGCCTGGTTCGAGGTGACCGGCACGGGCGTGACCCTGACTGTCGCCGGCCAGACCCTGACCGGGGACTTCACGTTCACCAAGGGCAGCGGCAATATCGCGGTCACCTTCCAGAACGTCTCGCTCGGCCTGGGCAACGGCACGACCAACTTCGTCAGCGTCACCCAGGGCCAGGGCAGCATCTCGCTGTCGACGGCCGACGGGATCACCGGCAACTTCACCGGCGACGTCGCCATCAACGTCCCCAACGTGTCGTTCTCGGGCGCGGTGACGGTGACGTTCACCGATGTCAGCAACAGCCCCTCGTTCACGATCACCGGCGGGAGCGCTGCCAAGCCGGTCACCCTCACCATCGAGGGCCAGACGATCGGTGCGGACACCGTGACGATCACCTCCACCACCGATGCCAACGGCAAGGCCGTCAGCGTCGCCGTGACCAACCTGACGCTGGCCTTCGGCCCCGCGGGCGCCCGCTACGTCAACATCACGCCCGGCGAGATCCCCACGGCGGACCTGATGGTCGACAGCAACGGCGTCGCCGCCTTCGTGACCGGGAGCCTCCCGGCGGGAGCGTTCAGCATCCCGGGAGCCGCGATCACCGTTACCTCGTTCAAGCTGGAGATCAACACCGGCAGCCAGCAGGTGGACTTTGGCTCGGGGAACGTCGTCGCAGGTGGACCGCTGGTGGAGGTCATCGCCGTGGGCGCGGGCATCACGATCGGCAGCACCCCCGCCACCCCGCCCACCCTGAGCGGCGACTTCGTCTTTGACCAGAGCACCGAGACGGGCTTTGCCACGCAGACGGGTCAGAAGGACTCCGGCGGCACCGCGATCACCAACGACACCGCGATCGCCGTCGGAGACGTCAACGGCGACGGTTTCCCCGACATCGTCGTGGGCACCGCCAACGGCGTCGAGCTCTACCTCAATAAGGGCAAGGATCCGAGCACCGGGGCATGGGACCTCTTCGCACCCGGAATCCAGATCGGGACCGGCAAGGTCACGGCCGTGGCGCTGGTCGATGTCAACAACGACGCGCTCCCCGACCTGATCTACAGCACCGGCACCACGACCAGCATCTTCGTCAATCCTGGGAACCCAGCCACCACGCTGACCGCCGCGCTGATCAGCGGGGCGACCACGATCCACGTCGGGTCGACCAACGGCTTTGCTCCCAACGGCACGCTCATGATCGCCGGCCAGCAGATCGCCTACACGCTGGGCGGCGACGGCCAGTCGTTCACGATCGCCAACACCGCGGTCACGGCGACCGTCGTCAACGGCACCAGCGTCACTCCGGCCGCCTGGCAGGGCTTCGGGAGCGCCGTCAGCGTCCTGTCCACCCCGGGCGCGACCTCGCTCGCGATCGGCGACCTCAACGGCGACGGCCTTCCAGACATCGTCGTCGGCGCCACCGGCACCACGGTCAGCGATCTGATCTTCCTCAACAACGGCTTCAACACCCCCACCCTGACCGCCCAGGTGATTCCGGGGGCGACCAGCATCCCGGTGACCTCGACGGCCGGCTACGCCAGCAGCGGCACCCTCGTCATCAACGGGCTGACGATTCCCTACACCGGCCTGGCCAGCGGTGGACTGGCGTTCACGATCAGCGCC
>JBAPXO010000121.1:0-6341 GCA_049284255.1 Solirubrobacteraceae bacterium
AATCTCGCATCCACGGAGACCTTCACCGTCAACGGCGCGACCGCCCAGCTCGTGAACACCATCCCGGGCACCAACGGAGCTCCCTCGACCGTGGTCTCCCTGGTGGGTGGCTCGATCGGTAGCGACGTGATCAACTCCCGCGGCTACATCGAGATCACCTTCACCCCGACGCACGGGAACACGATCGACGCCGCCACGATCAACGGCGGAGAGTTCAAGATCACCGATGCTTCGGGCAACGTCGTCGCCCTGACGGGCACCCCCACCCGCGAGGGCTCGAGCAACACCTGGCAGTACCACTTCAGCGGCCAGCTCGCCCTCGGCACCTACACCGTCACCTTCGTCGCCGGCTCGTTCGCAGACTCGGCGGGCATCGTCAACCAGGCTCAGACCGAGCTGTTCACGGTCGACGCCCCCACCGCGGCCCTGACCGATCCGACCAGCGGCGGCGTCCAGAACCAGGCCAGCATCAACAGCGGCCTGTGGATCGACGTCACCTACGCCGACATTGCCGGCCAGTCGATCGATCCCAACTCGCTGACCAGCGGAAATCAATTCACGATCACCGACTCCAACGGCGACACGCTCGCCCAGGACGGCAATCCGGTCGAGATCAACACCTCCACCAACACCTTCCGCTACTTCTTCACCGGGTACACCGGCGGGACCAACGTCACCTTCACGGTGAACTTCACGCCGGGGACGTGGGCCAACACGGGCGGCACGGTCTCGCAGGCCAGCGACCCCGCGCCGACCTACGCCACGCCGCAACCCGGCACCTGGATCGACGCCGTGCTGACGCCCACCCAGGGCCAGACGGTCGACCAGACCACGCTGTCTGAGGGCGCCGTCGGCTCCAAGCCCGCGACCGTCACCCTCAGCGGCTCGGGGCTGGGGACGATCGCCGCCTACACCGGCACCTCGCCGATCGTCGAGCTCGACCCCAACACCAGCACCTTCCGCTTCCTCTACACCGGCGGCTACAGCGCCGGCACCGTCAACGTGACCTTCGCCGCCGGCGGTTGGGCGGACACGGGTGGCAACCAGGGCAGCGCCTCGTCGGCGAGCTTCACCGTCATCGCTCCCGCCCAGTCGTTCTTCATCGACCTCTCGGGCGGGATCATCCTCAACGCCGCCGGCTTCACGAGTTCGCCGCTTCTCCAGCTCACCGCCGACGTCAAGCTCGAGATCGACCCCGTCAACAAGGTCTTCAAGCTCACCTTCACCGGCCAGATGACCGTGTATGGCCTGGGCACCGTGGGCGCGACCGCCGGCTTCTTCGAGCTCGACATGTCAAACGGTCTGGCCAGCGTTCCCCAGCTGTGGGGCGTCGCGACGCTGGCGACCAACTTCACCTCGCTGCAGAAGTACGGGATCGACCTCTACGGCACGGGCACGCTGCAGATCAACCTCACCGAGCAGGTCCACGTGCAGACGCTGACCCTCCCCGGCCTTGGTCCCAACGGCGCGAGCGAGACCCAGACCTTCACCCTGCAGCCGCTCAGCTTCGTCTTCCAGATCGGCGGCATCGCCGCGATTACCCCGCCCGGGAGCGCGAATCCGCTGGTGTCGCTAGACGGCGCCTTCTACCTGGCGATCAACCCGGGCGGGATGACGATCTACGCCACGGCCACGCTCTCCTACGGCGCCGGCCCGGCCGCCCTGACCTACGGTTCGGCCACCGGCCTGATCGTCATCCAGACCGGTCTGACCCCCGGGCAGAACCCCGGCGTCGCCGGCTACCTGACGGTCGGCGCCGGCGCCAACCTGGGCCTGCCGGGAGTCGGCAACCTGTTCAGCATCAGCGGCAGCGTCACCGTGATGTTCAACACCACGCTGCAGGACATCAGCTTCACGGTCCCGACCGCGTTTTTGCCGCTGATCCCCGCCGGGCAGGCGACGACGATCAACATCTGGGGATCGACCCCGGGTCTGGACGGCTCGCGCAACCCCAACGCCCCGGCCGGAGGTGCGGTCTACGTCACCGCGATCATCCAGGCGCAGATCACCATCGGCGGCGTCATCAACATGAACGGCTTCCTGCAGATCACGGCCTCAGCCTCGCTCAGCGACGGCACCGACGGGGTGCCGGCGGGCGACGCCGAGCTGCAGATCACCGGCGCCGTGGGCGGCCAGATCCCGCTTCTGGGGGCCTTCCAGGGCCAGATCAGCTGGACCTACTTCCTCTCAACCTCGGATCCCCTTCACAACGACGGCGTGGTCGGACGTGAGTTCATGTCCTTCAACGCCTCCAAGATCCCTGGGGTCTCGCTGAGCGGCGACTTCATGCTGGAGGTCAACACCTTTGCCGCCCCGGTGACGATCCAGACCTTCGCGGTCCAGCAGGACATCAACGGCCTCTACGGCGGGTTCGTCCGCGACAGCGCCGGCAACCTGACGGTCACCAGCACGACGATCACCACCGAACGTGGCTTCACCGTGCAGATGGCGGGCGCGCTGACGCTGGCCAACATCGCCACGATCAGCGGCAACGTCGTGTTCTCGCTGCAGCTGGCCGGCGCCAACGCCGGCATCAGCCTGGTTGTCAACGGCAACATCGACCTCGGGCCGCTCGGCCACCTCAAGCTCAAGGACAGCGGCTTCATCATCAACTCTCAGGGTCTGGTCGCCAACATCAACCTCTCGGCGGGCGTGGGGGACCTGGGATCGGGCATCGGCCTGGGCTTCTCGGTCACGGCGATCCTGTCGCTCAACACCACCGGCACGACCCAGATGATCGGCAACACCGCTGTCGCCGCAGGCTTCAACCTGGATCTGACGGGCACCGTCGACTTCCTCGGCTTCGCGTCGGGCAGCGGCTCGGCCGACATCACCATCGGCCCCGGCGGCTTCCAGATCGGCTTCGCCCTCCAGTTCAACCTCGGTCCGCTGACGTTCGCTGCCAACGGCGCGGCCGGGATCTACACCGGTCAGGGCGGCGCCTCGGGCATCGCGCTCGCGCTCGCGGTCAGCGCCTCGGCCGATGGCGAGGTCTTCAGCATCTCGGCCAGCGGGATGCTCTACATCAACACCACGAATGTGACTGAGCTGGGGATCGCCCCGGAATCGTTCGGTCTCTCGCTCAACGGCTCGGTCGACATCCTGAAGGTGATCGACTTCAACACCAGCATCAGCGTGGTCGTGGGCGGCCCGGATCCGCTGACCGGCAACGCCGACGGGTTCTGGTCCTTCAACGCCAACGCGAGCATGAACTTCTTCGGCCTGGCGACGCTGAGCGGTTCGATCTACCTGGACGCCGACGGCAACTTCGAGATCTCCCTGAGCGGCTCGATGACTCTCGGCTCGAGCAGCTTCGGCTTGTCGGGCAGCTTCAGCTTCCACCTCGAGTCCCGTGAGACCTCGACCAACATCGGCAATCCGTATTACATCTTTGACCTGAGCGGGAGCGCCGACGTGGGCGTCGACGTGTTTGGCATCTCCCTCGCCGACGTCGGACTCAGCTTCTCCTTCCATGCCGAGGGCTCGGGGAGCGTCCCCATCACCCTGAGCGTCACCGTCCACGTCCACATCCTGTTCGTCACGGTCTCCAAGACCGCGCACTTCACGATCGGCTACCTGCAGCTGCCGGCCCCCGTCTACCTGGCCGGCAACGGGACGGGATCGCAGGCTCAGGCTCAGAGCTGGTCCGGCGTGGCCCCCGCGGCGGGCAACACCACCGCCGTGGGCTCGCCCCTGTACCTCAACGTCGGCACCGGCGCCCAGTACCGCGACATCGGCGGCGACGGGACCAACGACGGATACACGATCAAGCAGATCAGCGGCACCGCCACCGACGCCACGATCCAGGTCACCGCCTTCGGGCGCACCAACACGTTCAAGGGCGTGAGCGCGATCTACGCCGACTGGTCCGGACAGAGCTGCCCGGTCAATGGATCGGGTCAGAACACCTGCTCGGAGTCCATCGACGTCCAGCCGGGTGTCCACGTCCCGGTCCATGTCATGGGCAGCTCGGGCGACGACACGATCGACTACGAGGGCGACAACCCCGCCACCACCCTCGCCGGCGGCCTGGGCAACAACGACATCCTGGCCTCGGGGCCGGCGGCGGTCACGATCTACGGCGACAGCTCGAGCTTCTACTCGGGTGGCTACAACGGCGCCGGTGACGGCTACCAGAACATCATCGAGCACAACGCGACGTGCTCGGATCTGACCCAATGCGCGGCCACGATCTACGGCGACGGCACCAATGACCTGATCTCCACCAACAACCCCAACGACACCATCTTCGGGGGCTCGGGCGACATCATCGTCGGCGAGGGCAAGACGATCAATCTCGGCTCGGGGCTCAACACCGTCTACCTCACGCAGGGGAGCGGGTCGACGGTGATCAACGGCGGCCACGGCGGAAACGACACCTTCAACCTCACCGCCGGACCCGGCAACGACTCCTTCTCGGCCCTGAGCACATCCGCCAACAACTACGTCCTCCAGGACAACAGCGGCGACGTCTACACCGTCAACGGCGTCCAGAACCTGGTCGTGCAGGCCAGCGGCGGCATCGACACGTTTGAGGGCTTCAACGTCAACGCCAACGCCATTTACCTGGATCCGCCCGCCGGTGAGATCGACATCGCCGACTCGACGATGACCGCCAACGGGTCAGACGAGGCGGTGGGCACGATCGTCTCGGTCAGCACGACCAGCATCACCCTCCAGGACACGACCACCGGCTCGCAGTACACCTATCCCGTCACCCTGAGCTCGGCTCAGGTGACCGCCCTGCCGTCCGGCGACCTCGCCGTCGTCACCTACCACCTGGTCAACGGCCAGCCCGTCGCGGACTCGGCGCAGGACACGCACGGACAGCCGCAGTGGTGCCCGTCAGCCGGCGGCTGCTCGTCGCTGGAGTCCCTGGCCAGCGGCCCGGTGACCGTGACCAACTCGACCCTGACCGCGACCTCCGGCTCGATCAGCCTGATTTCCACCGGCGATGTCGTGACCGTGACCAGCTCGACGCTTGCCGCCCATACCGAGCTGACCCTCAACTCGGCGGGCGCCCTCACCGTCCAGTCGGGAACCGGCGGCTCGACGCTGAGCGTGAGCAACGGGCCGATGAACCTGACCTCCGGGAGCACGCTGACCGTCTCGGGCTCCTCGCTGACCACGTCGGCGGGCAGCATCTCGCTCACCGCTCCCAGCGACATCTCGGTGCTCGCCGGCACCTACTCGGCCGACAAGTCCACGCATGCCTCCTCGCTCGATGCCAACGGCACCGGTGGAAATATCTCGATCACCGACACCGGCACGGGCTCGCTGTACTTCACCGGCTCCTCGCTGACCTCGGGCAGCGGGACGGTCAGCCTGTTTGCCCCGACCGGCCTGATCAACGCCGGCAGCACCTCGATGCAGGCGGCGGGCACGTTGACCCTCAACGCCGTCGCCAGCTCGGTGACCACGACCTCCGGAACGTCTCTGACCTCCACGGGATCAAACGTGGTCGTCACCGCGGGCACGTTCATCAACCTCGGCGGCTCGACGGTCTCCGCGACCAGCGGCCAGGCGACGTTGACCGCCGACGGCGGCACCCTCACGCTCGGCAGCACCGGGGTTTCTGCCAACACGGTCTCCGCCTCATCCGCCACCTCGGACGTCAACCTCCAGAGCGCCTCGATCACGGTACCGAGCGCGGGGACGGTCACGCTGACCGGCGCCCAGAACGTCATCGTCAACCTGGCGACGTTCAGCGGAGGCGCGAACACGCTGAAGGCGACCGCCGGCTACCTGACCCTCACGGCCTCGACGCTGACCGTGAGCTCGCTCACCGGAACGGCCCACACCTACCTGACGGTCACCACGACCACCAGCAGCACGACCGGCGCCACCTCGCTGACCGCCTCCGGCGGCGATCTGACCTTCAACGTCTCCAGCGTGTCCGCGACCACGACGCTGGGTGGCTTCGCCACGAACGCCTCGGAGCCCAACGATGTGGTGGTCGAGGGCGGCTCCGCGCTCTCGGGAGTCTCAGGCGCGACCCTGACGGCCGCGGGCGCGATCTCGGTCACCGCCTCCTCGGTGGCCTCGAAGTCCGGCAACGTCCAGCTGACCGCCAACGGCGGCGACCTGAGCTTCAACGACGGCGCGGCGACGGCCGGCGGCACGATCACCGGCGAGGCGAACAACGCGACCGAGCCCGACGACATCACGATCGAGAACACCTCGATGATCGCCGGGGACCAGGGCGTGACCCTGACAGCGGCGGGCGCGATCTTGGTCAACACCGCCTCCTCGGTGGCTTCGAAGTCCGCCAACGTCCAGCTGACCGCCAACGGCGGCAACCTCGCGTTCGACGACGGCACGGCGACGGCCGGTGGCACGAT
>JBAPXO010000122.1:0-2943 GCA_049284255.1 Solirubrobacteraceae bacterium
GAGTCCGGCCGCGCGAATCGAGTCGAGCAACGCCGGGAGCTGATCGAGCCCGGGCTGGGGAGCGAGTGCGCGGGGATCCTCATCCTTGCGCAGCATCCCGAGCACCCTGCGCAGGTCGCCCAGCGCCTCCCGGCCGACCTGCTCGACGCTGAGGATGGTCACCCGTGCTCGCTCGGGGTCGGTGCGCACAAGCTGTCTCGCTCCACCGGCCTGGATCACCATCGCGCTGACGCTGTGGGCGATGATGTCCTGCAGCTCGCGTCCGATTCGCACGCGCTCCTCGGCGATCGCCGCGCGCTTGCGCTCCTCGCGCTCGGCGGCGGCCTGTAGCCCGAGCTCACGGAAGGCGATCACGCGACGGTTGCGCTCACGCGTCAGGCGACCGACGAACCACGGCGCGGCGAACACAAGGCCGACAAAGACGACGTCAGTGGGGATCCCCGTGGTTCCCGACCCGGAGTGGAAGACGAAACCGCTGAACGCCGCCGCCCCGACAATCAGTGCCACGACGCCACGACGCAAATCGAGCCACGCGCCCGCGGAATAGGCAAGCAAGACCAGCACAAGGATCATGCCGAGACCGCTCGTCGCGGCGAGACGGACGCCGAGCAGCGGCTGGATCGCGGCCACCACCGAGCTGCAGACCAGCGCGCCGGCAGGCCACCGCCGCCGGACTGCGAGCGGCGCGACAAAGAGCACGGCAGCGACCGCAGTCAGAGGTCGGTGCGATTCCGCAATCCCGCTACCGAGCCAGATCTCGAGCTCGAGCTCGGCGGCGATCACGATCGCCAGCAGCGCGTCCAGGCGCGCAGGGTCGGTGCCGACGATTCGCGCCCGGAGCCGTTTCATCGCACGCGCTCCGGCCTGAGTGGCAGATGTGCACGCACGATGAAGCCGCGCCCCGGGCCAGGGCCAGCATCGAGGGTGCCGCCATACAGGGCGGCACGCTCGCGCATCCCGGCGATGCCGTGCCCCCCGGAGGCGCCGTTGACAACACCCGGGGCGCGTCCGTCGTCAGAGATCTCGACGTCGAGCGCGTCGCGGGCCCATCGAAGGCGGACCTCGGCGTGCGCAGGCCCCGCGTGCTTGATCGCGTTGGTCAGCGCCTCCTGCACGATTCTGTACGCGCACAGGTCAAGTGCCGCCGAGACCGTCGTCGGCTCGCCATCGACCCGCAGGTCGGTCGACAGGCCGGCCGAGCGCGTTCCGGCGATCAGATCCTCGATATCCCGAAGACCGGGCTGCGGTGCCAGCGACTGAGGATTCTCACCGCTGCCGAGCACCCCTAACAGCCGGCGCATCTCCGCGAGGGCGTCGCGGCCAGCGCGCTCGACCGAGCGCAACGACATCTCGGCGCGCTCGGGCTCTGCGCCAATCACCATCCGGGCGCCCCCGGCCTGGAGCACCATCACCGAGACGCTGTGCGCAATCACATCGTGCAGCTCTCTCGCGATCCGCGCTCGCTCCCCCCAAACGGCAGCAAGTGCGTGTTGTTCACGCTCGGCGTCGACCCGCTCGGCACGCTCGCGATACGCGCGCTCGCGCGCGCTGCGCTCACGCACGACCCGACCGACCGCCCATGGCAGCCCCTCGAGGAAGATGCCTCCGAACCAAAGATCAGACGAGGATCCCGCCAGCACGACGCTCGCCGCCGAGCCGGCAAGCCCGAGCCCCAGCGCCAGCCAAGCGCGCCGCTCCCCGAGCAGCGCACCAGCCGCGTAGAACACCAGGATCAGGGCGGCCAGCGCGCCGACCGTGTGCTGGGTCACCCGGCCACCGAGCGCCTCCTGCCCGACCACCGAGACCGCGGCCAGGAGCACCGCTCCAAACGGCCACCGGCGGCGAATGGCGACCGCCGCCGAGAGTGCGAGCCCACCGATCGCCGACGGCAGGCGATGGTGGACATACGGGCTCAGCCAGACCTGAAGCTCGATCTCGACCAGCAGCGCCAAAGCGAGGAGCTCGTCGACCCGAACCGGGTCGAAGCGACGAAACCGAGCCAACATCTTGCGCGCGCGTAACCGCATCGCGGCAAACGTATCGCCGAAGCGGGTGCTCGGCATCATCATCGACGACGATCCGGCCTCATCCTCAAGGACGACCTGGCGGCCGCGGAGATCATCGGAGCGGGCAGCCCGAATCGCCCGGCTGGCCGACGACACGCCACCACCGTCCGCATACGTTGCACGGGATGCCAATCCGATCAAGGAGCCCTCATGAACTGGAGACGGGTCGCGCCATACAGCGGCGTCGCGTTCGTCGTGTTCTTCCTCGCCAGCGTCGTCGTCAGCACCGTGCCGAGCAACACCGCATCCGACCACGCTTGGCTTGCGGCGTACGCGACTCATGCCAAGCAAGCCGGGCATCTCGCGACGGGCGTCTTGCTCGTGCTCGCGGCGCTGTCACTGATGTCGTTCCTCACCCACGTCTGGACGCGGGTGACCGAAGCTCGTGATCCTCAAGCGGTCAGCCCTCTCCCGGTCGTCGCGGCCGGTGTTGCCGCGGCCTGCATCGCAGTCGGTGGCATGCTGATGGCAGCGCCGTCCGGCAGCGCGCTGCTCTACTCCCAGCCGATCCCCGGCGCCGACATTCTTCGGCTCTGCAACGACGTTGGTTTCGCGATGGTCGGCGTCGCCGGGATGCTCACGGCCGCCTTCAGCATCGCATGCCTCAGCGTGCAAGCCCGCGCCGCCGGGATCTTCGGCGCGCGGCTGGCGCGCTGCAGCCTGGCAGTCGCGGTCGTGCTGCTGGCGTCGGTCGCGTTCGTACCGATCCTGGCGCTCCTGATCTGGCTGGTCGCCGTCACCGTCACGCTGAATCGAGCCGCGCCGGCCAGGAGTGCCAGCACGTCGACCACCGCCAACGACCCCGCCGCGCCAGCCCGCGCGTAGCACCGCACCGTCATCCAAACGCCATCAGGAAGGACCCACAGATGCCTACACG
>JBAPXO010000123.1:0-4440 GCA_049284255.1 Solirubrobacteraceae bacterium
ATCGGGAGTACTTCAAATCGATCTACTTCCGCGAGCCCCGAGGGATCCTGTTCGAGATCGCGACCGTCTCGCCGGGGTTCGCGATCGACGAGGAGCCCGACCATTTGGGCGAGCAGCTCAAGCTCCCCGCCAATCACGAGCACCTGCGCCCCGACCTCGAGCAGGCGCTGACGCCGATCGTCAACCCTCGCTCGGGGCTGGGCGAGTCGCTCCAGACCTGACCGGATCGGGATCGGGATCGGCGAGCGCGCGGTAGCCGAGCATCGTGAGCCCGGCGAGAACGGTCGCGACCCCCAACACGAGCGCCAGGCTGGTCTTGAGCAGGAGCGCACCGCACAAGGCCCCGAACAGCATCGAGGCCACCGCGGCCACCCGTCGCGCCGTCCCCTTCCCGCTGCCGCCGAAGATCCGTGACTCGGAGGCCAGGCCCGTCAGGGTCATGGTCAGAACCGTGGTCGTCAGGTCGGGAACGGCGAGCGTCTTGACCGTCGCGTTGCGGATCCCCATGGCCAGGGCCAGCATGGCGACCACGGCATCACCCGACGCGGCCAGGGCGCGGACGTGCACCAGCGCCGCGAACAGGGTGGCCACGAACAGGAGTGCCGTCTCGGCTGCGAGCGCGCTCAGGAATAGCCGGCGCTGGTGTTCGCCCAGCCGCGAGATCACGATGCCCGCGAGGCCGGCGCCCAGGAGGAAGGCGCCGAGGGAGACGAGCGGTGCCACCACCGGTAGCCCAACCGAACCGGCGATCCCGAAGCCGAGGAGGACGATGTTGCCCGTCATGTTGGCCGAGAAGACGCGGCCGAGACCGAGGTAGCTGGCCGCATCGACAAGACCGGTGCTGAACGTCAGGAGCAGGAGCGCTCGGGTCAACGGATGCCTGAGCGAGGTGATCACCCGCACAAGTATCCCGCCGCCGGAGGCGGCCGCCTGATTGGATACCGGTCACCGGCAGGTTTCACTTTTCCGAGGCGAGGAGATTCGATGGCAGAGCGAGCGGCGATCGTGACCGGAGGCTCAAGCGGGATCGGATTGGCGATCGCGCGGATGCTGCTTGAGGAGGGCTACGGCGTGACCGTCGCCGCCCGGCGTCCCGACAAGCTCGAGGCGGCCGTGGCCGACCTGTCCGGAGACGGTCGCGAGGTCGGACACTTCGCGGGAAACATGGCCGACGAGGAGATCGTGGCGCAGGTGGTCTCAGAGCACCGCGACCGCTTCGGACGACTCGACGTCCTCGTCAACAACGCCGGCGTCGGAATCGGCGCCGCGGTCGCAGAGATCAACACCAAGCGACTCGACATGCAGCTCGCCGTCAACCTGCGCTCGATCATCCTCTTCTACCGGGAGGCCGCCGCCATGCTGCGGACCGCCGGTGCCGAGCATGGCAACGCGCTGGTGGTCAACACGTCGTCGATCTCAGGCAAGTACGGCGAGCCGTGGCTGTCGGTGTACTCGGCAACCAAGGCCGGGGTCGTCGGCTTCACGGAGGCCATGAACAAGGAGCTCGGTCGCGAGGGCATCAAGTCGTGCGCGCTGTGCCCGGCGTTCGTCGACACGGCGATGACCGATTTCGTCAAGGAGACCGTGGACGCCAAGGACATGATCCGTTCCGAGGACGTCGCCGAGGCCGTGAGAATGCTGCTCGCGCTCTCGCCGGCATGCGTGATCCCGGAGATCATCTTTCAGCCGCCCGGTGGGACGCCCGGCGGGCTTCCCGGGGCCGGCTGAGCCGCGTTCAGCGCCGGGTGGCGAGCGCGCGCCCGCGCTCGACGGGTGACGCCGGATCGGTCCGGCTGACTCGGGGCGCGGCCTCGCGCTCGCTCGCCTGAGCGAGCTCTGCCTCCAGATGGCGAAGCACACGGTTGTAGTCGACCCCCGGCTCGCGTGCCGCCTCACGGGCGGCGACGAGCTCCAGGTGCTCCCGGCGCGCTGCCGCGAGCTCGGCCGTGGGGGCGT
The DNA here is from genome assembly GCA_049284255.1 of Solirubrobacteraceae bacterium. Taxonomy (GTDB): domain Bacteria; phylum Actinomycetota; class Thermoleophilia; order Solirubrobacterales; family Solirubrobacteraceae; genus Palsa-465. The sequence continues at coordinate 1,957 of JBAPXO010000123.1, forward strand.
CCTCCTCCAGCAGGCTGGCTTCCAGATGTGACTTCAGGACCAGGAGCTCACGCTGCGTGGCGCGGCGCGACCGGGCCGATTTGGCGTCCCGGAAGGCGAAGCCATCCCAGGCCTTGGCGAACGCGATGACGTTGGTCCTCCCGCCCGCCCGATGGGCGGCGAGCATCGGGCAGACTCCGTCGCGGGTGGCGTAGGCGCCGACGATGATGTCGTTGGCGGCGATGCCCTCAAGCATCGCGGTCCGCGTGCGTCGCGGCAGGCGATCGATCGCCCGCCGCAGGTCTTCGATGGTCGCGGATCGCTGCCTTCGCATAGGGTGTGCCGGCTTGAGCGGGTCAGCGGCCCGGCCACCATAACCGCGCGCGTCGGTACCGACAAGCGATCTCCTGGCCACGAAAGGAACCTTGCAAGATGAAGCTCGGAGTGAATATCGGCTACTGGGGCCTGGGATTGGGTCCGCAGGATCAGCTCGACGTCGTCCAAGCGGCGGAGGGGCTCGGCTATGACTCGGTCTGGGCGGCCGAAGCCTACGGCTCCGATGCCGCGACCGTCCTGGCCTGGCTGGCCGCGAATACGAGCCGGATCAGACTCGGCTCGGCGATCTTCCAGATGCCGGCCCGCTCACCGGCGATGACCGCGATGACGGCGGCGACGATCGACGAGCTCTCGGGCGGGCGGATGGTGTTGGGGATCGGATCCTCGGGTCCCCAGGTCGCCGAGGGCTGGCACGGTCAGCGCTTCGCCCGCCAGCTGCAGCGCACGCGTGAGTACGTGACCGTCGTGCGAATGGCCCTGGCGCGCGAGCGGGTCCAGTTCGAGGGTGAGACGCTCGAGGTCCCGCTTCCCGACGGCCCGGGGAAGGCGCTCAAGCTCATGATCTCGCCCGTCCAGGAGCGGATCCCGATCTACCTGGCGGCGATCGGCCCCAAGAACACCGCGCTGGCCGGCGAGATCGCCGACGGCTGGATCCCCACCTTCTTCTCGCCCGAGTTCGTTGATGAATTTCGAGAGCTCCTGGGTGAGGGCGCCGCCCGCTCGGGACGCTCGCTTGAGAACTTCGACATCGCCCCCACGGTCCAGGTCTACATCTCCGAGGATCGCGAGCTCGCCCGCAACCACATGCGCCCGGGGCTCGCGCTCTACATCGGCGGCATGGGCTCGCGCAAGCAGAACTTCTACAACAACCTGGTCCAGCGCTACGGCTTTGAAGCGGCCGCCAAGGAGGTCCAGGACCTCTATCTCGATGGCAAGAAGGCCGAGGCCGCCGAGGCGCTGCCGGGCGAGCTGATCGACATGGTCTCGCTCTGCGGGCCGCGAACGGTCGTGCGCGAGCGCGTTCAGGCCTTCAAGGACGCCGGCGTGGGAACGCTGATGGTGATGCCGATGTCGTTCGATCGCCAGGAGCGGATCGACCAGCTACAGGCGGTCGCCGAGCTCGCGGCTTGAGCACGCCCCGCGGGGTGAGCACCGCCGAGGGCGCGCGCCCCGCCGGAGGCCCGGGGTCCCGTCGGCGAATCTTCCTGGGCGCCTTCGGAGAGCCCGGGCACGCCTTTCCGATGCTGGCGCTCGGGGCCGAGCTCACCCGCCGCGGCCACGACGTGATGTACGAGACCTGGTCTCGCTGGCGTGAGCCCGTCGAAGCCGCGGGGATGCGCTTCGTCCCCGCTCCCGAGCGGCCGACCTTTCCCACCCGTGAGCGGGCGGGCGAGCCCGATGCACCGGTCGTGCTGTCGGCCACCGAGACGCGGCAGGCGATCGCGGCCTTCGGCCCCGACGTCGTCGTCCACGACATCCTCACGGTCGCCCCGTCGCTGGCCGGCGAGCTCGAGGGGGTGCCGGTGGCGACGCTCATCCCCCACGTCTACCCGGTGGGGCAGTCAGGGTTTGCGCCGTATGCGTTCGGCGCCCGGATGCCGCGCACCCAGCTGGGGCGAACCATGTGGCGTGTGTTTGACCGGCCGGTACGCGCGGGCCTGCGCCAGGGGCGGGCCGAGCTCAACGCGAGTCGCGAGCGCCTCGGCCTCCCCCCGGTCACGCGCATGCACGGCGGGCTCAGCGAACAGCTGTGCATGGTGGGCACCCTGCCCGCGCTCGAGTATCCCCGCCCCTGGCCGGCCCACGTCCACGTCGTCGGACCGCTGATGTGGGAGCCGCCATTTGAGCCGGTCGACCCGCCGCCGGGCGATCAGCCGCTCGTGCTCGTGGCGCCGTCGACCGCCCAGGACCCGAACCACCGCCTGCTCCGCGCCGCCCTCGCCGGTCTCGCCGGCGAGCCCGTGCGCGTGCTGGCGACGTGGAATCGCCGGGCGCTGCAAGGGCCGGTCTCCGTGCCCGCCAACGCCCGGCTCGTGGAGTGGATCTCATACGCCAAGACGATGCCGGGCTGCGCGCTCGTCATCTGCCACGCCGGGCACGGCACCCTCGTCCGCGCACTCGCCTCCGGCCGGCCGGTCCTCGCCGTCCCCCACATCGGCGACATGGCCG
>JBAPXO010000124.1:0-4877 GCA_049284255.1 Solirubrobacteraceae bacterium
GATCGGGACCTGCTTTCCGAGGTCGACGACCGTGTAGCCGTTGTTTGTCAGGATCGTATTGACCAGCGACTTGCCGATGTCGTGTACGTCGCCGAACACGGTGGCGAGGACCACGGTGCCCTTCGTATAGCCCTCGAGCTTGTCGAGGTAGAGCTCCAACCTGGCGACGGCCTTCTTCATGACCTCGGCGGACTGGAGCACGAAGGGCAGGATCAGCTCGCCGGCGCCGAACTTGTCGCCGACCTCCTTCATCGCCGGGAGCAGCACCTGGTTGAGCGTCGGCACGGCGCCGATCTTCTCGACGCTCTTGTCGATCCAGTCCTCCACGCCCTCCTTCTTGCGTCGCAGGATGTGGAAGTGCAGCGCCTGCTCGGGCTCCATGCCCTCGGTCGGGTCGGCGTTGCTACCCGCGTCGTCGGCCTCGGGGCCCTTGGATTCAAAGTGGGCGATGAAGCGCTCCAGAGCGTCCTCGCGGCGGTCGAAGACGAGATCGTCGGCAAGCTCGCGCTCCTGCTCGGGAATCTCCCCGTAGGGCGTGATGTGGTTGGGGTTGACCATCGCCAGGTCCAGCCCGGCCTCCACGCAGTGGTGAAGAAAGACGCTGTTGAGCACCGAGCGCGCGGGCACGCCGACGCCGAAGCTGACGTTGGAGACCCCGAGCGAGGTCTGGACGCCGGGGATCTGGGACTTGATCGCGCGGATGCCCTCGATCGTGGCGACCGCGCTCGGGCGCCACTCTGGGTCACCGGTGGTCAGGGTGAAGGTCAGGCAGTCAAAGATCAGGGCGTCGGGATCAAGGCCGTGCTCCTCGCAGCACAGCTGGGTGATGCGCTGGGCGACCTCGAGCTTTCGCTCGGCGGTCTTGGCCATCCCGACCTCGTCGATGGTGAGCGCGATAAGAGCCGCGCCGTGGGCCTTGGCCAACGGGACAACGCGGTCAAGCTTGTCGCGTCCGGCCTCCAGGTTGACCGAGTTGACGATCGCGCGCCCGGGGATCTGCTGCAAGGCGGTGTCGATCACGTCGGGCTCGGTGGAGTCGATCTGGATCGGAGCCGGTTGAGAGAGCGAGATCCCCTTGACGACCCGGCGCATCTGCTCACCCTCATCCTGGCGCTCGGTGAGGGCTACGCAGACGTCGAGCACGTGCGCTCCCCCCGTGACCTGATCCTCGGCGACCACCATCAGCCCGTCATAGTCGTCGGCGAGCAGCATCTCCTTGGCCTTGCGCGAGCCCTGGGAGTTCACGCGCTCCCCAATCAGCGTCGGGCGTGGGGACTGAACCAGTGGCGTGGCGGCGATCATCGAGCTGACGTGAGCGGGACGCCTGTCCGGCCGCGGGACCGGCGTGTGGTCCTTGACGCGCTGCGCAATCGCGGCGATGTGATCGGGCGTGGTGCCGCAGCAGCCACCGACGATGCTCACCCCGTAGCGCTCGACGAATTCGCCGAGCACGGTGGCGAGAGGCTCGGGCTGCTCGGGAAAGATGGTTTCTCCGTTGGGGCCCTGAAGCGGCAGGCCGGCGTTGGGGATGCAGTGGACGGGAACCGAGGAGAACTCCCCCAGGAAACGGATCGCGTCGCGCATGTCCTCCGGGCCTGTGGAGCAGTTGAGCCCGACAACGTCGACCTTCAGCGCCTCCAGGGTGGCCAGCGCGGAGCTGATGTCGGTGCCCAGGAGCATCTTGCCGCCCTGGGGCAGCAGCGACACGCTGCACTGGATCGGCACCTGGCGGTTGAGCTCAGAGCCGGCATCGCGGATCCCGAAGACCGCGGCCTTGAGCTCGAGGATGTCCTGGGTGGTCTCGATGATGATCAGGTCGGCGCCCCCCTCGAGCAGGCCCCGCGCCTGCTCGGCGAACACCTCGCGTAGCTGCGCGAAGGTGATCTGGCCGAGGGTGGGATCGTCCGAAGCCGGCAGGAAGCCGGTCGGGCCGATGGCGCCGGCGACGAAGCGCTGCTCGCCCGCGGCGCGACGGGCGATCTCGGCCGCCTTAAGGTTGATCTCGTGCGTGTGGTCCTCGAGGCCCCATTCCGAGAGCTTGAGCCGCGAGGCCTGGAAGGTGTCGGTCTCTAGCACGTCGGCGCCGGCCTCGAGCATCGAGCTGTGAACGCCTTCGATCACATCCGGGCGATTGAGTATCAGGACCTCATGGCAGCGCCCGGGGAGACCGTAGTCACGCTCGAGACTGAGATCGAACTGCTCGAGCGTCGCGCCCATGCCGCCGTCGAAGACGATCGTGCGCTCGCGCGTGGCGGCGATGAAATCTCGCATCCGGAAGGATGCTAACAAACCTTGACACGACTATGGCAAGGTTCGGGGAGGGCGAGTTCAGCGAGCGGTCCAGCCCTGATCCATGGTGACTGGAACTCCCGTGAACACCCGGCCCGCCGGACCGGCCAGGAACGCGACCACTTCGGCGACCTGCTCGGGCTCGATCAGGGTCTTGACCGCGTGGGGCTCGAGGATCACCTGCTCGAGCACCTCGTCGTCTGACAAGCTGTGTGCCCGCGCCTGATCGGCGATCTGCTTTTCCACCAGGGGCGTTCGCACATAGCCGGGGCAGACGGCCGTCGCCGTGACCCCGGCGTCAGCTCCCTCCAGGGCCAGCGTCCTGACCAGGCCGAGCACGCCGTGCTTGGCCGAGACATAGGCGGCCTTGTACGGGGAGGCGACCAGGCTGTGGGCGGAGGCGATCGCGATGAAGCTCCCGGCATCTGACTCCGACAGCGCGGCCCAGGCAGCCTGGGCGAGCAGGAAGGGGCTTGTGAGCATTAGCGCAATGATCTGGTTCCACCGCTCCACCGGGAACTCCTGGATCGGCGAGACGTGCTGAATCCCGGCGCCTGCGACCACCAGGTCGAGGCGGCCGAAGCGCTCCAGCGCGGCGGCCACCGCCTGACGGTTGGCCTCGACGTCGGTCAGGTCGGCCTCGTGGGGGATCCCGGGCCCGTCGGAATCGGGACGCAGATCGACCGCGAGCACCTCAAAGCCCTCGTCGCTCAGTCGCTGGGCGACCGCGCGGCCGATTCCACTGCCTGCCCCCGTAACGAGCGCCGCCCGAGCGCTCATCGAGTCACGTTCGCCGGGGCGCCGGCGTCTGAGGGCCTGCCCATGGCGCCATCCTACGCTTTACCCGGGCACGACCTTTCAAGAGTCTTACGGGTGCGTAGGCTTGCCCGCCAAGGGGTAAAAGGACGATATGCGGAGCGTTGGGAGCAATCTGTCTGAGACCTACGAGGCGGAGCCTGAGTCGGTGGGGCGAGCGCGCGCAGCGATCGCGAAATTCGCCGCCGACGCCGGTGCCACGCGCGGCCAGATCGACGACATTCGACTGGCGACCTCCGAGGCTGTCACCAACTCGGTCTTGCATGCCTACCGTGGCTGCACCGGCTCGATCCAGCTCACGGCCGCGATCGTTTCCGACGAGCTCTGGGTCCTGATCGCCGATGACGGCTGTGGCATGCAGCCGCGCTCCGATGGGCCTGGTCTGGGTCTCGGCTTGGGCCTCATATCCCAGGTTTCCGACGATCTGGCGATCGCCCCGCGCTCCTCAGGCGGGACCGAGCTGCGCATGCGCTTCCCGTTGGAGCACTCCGAGCGCTCTCGGAGGACATGTGCGACGCCGCGGGGCGCCCGGGATCACCAAAGCTCACCGACGTCCTCGCGACGCTGAGCCGGCCGGCTCGCTTTCAGTCCCGCCGGGCGCGGGTCTCGGCCTCATCTCCGGCGTTGCCGATCTTTTCGACGACGACGTAGGCGCCGTGATCGGTGACCACCCGCTCCACGGCCGGCGCCTGATGCCCGGGCAAGACCACGAACCGGCGGGGGTGGTCGCGGATCTCCTGGTACTCGGCCAGCGTCAGGGTCACCAGCATGTTGCAGCCCAAGCGGGCGCACTCGCAGCGAAAGCCGATCGGCGCGTCGGTCTCGCCCGGCCATTGCCCGCGAACGATCCCCTCGTTGACCTCGCGGTAGACGTCCTCGTTGCGGGCCAGCCGCCGCTGCATCTTCTCGCTCATCTGACCGGCTCCACGCTTCGCCCTTGGGTCGCGGCATCGTAGAGCGCCTCGATCGCGGCCGCCTGCCCGACGGCGTCGGCGCGGCCGAGCAGCGGCGCGGCCTCTCCACGTATCGCGGCCGAGAAGTTCTCGACCTCCAACATGTAGGAGTTGACGGTCTCGACTCCGATCGTCTGCACCCGATCACCGCGCCGGAGCTCGATTCCCGGCTGCCGGCAGTGCCAGGGGTCGGCGAGGAAGAGGCTTGCCTCGTCACCGGTGACCTCGAGCTCGGAGCGTGCGGCGAGGGTCAGCCCGGCGTCGAAGTGAGCGAGCCGGCCTTCGGCGAAGCGCATCACCCCCGCGAAGGCGACGTCGACGCCGTCACCCCCGAGGTGCTGCTGGGCGCTCACCGTCTCTGGCTCGCCGGCCAGCAGCCGGGCGGCGTTGACGCAGTAACAGCCGACGTCCATCAGCGCCCCACCATCAAGCTCGCGCCTCAGCCGCACGTCGGAATCGCCGCCGATCGCAAAACTGAAGGCGCCGCGGATCATCCGCAGCTCCCCGATCGCCCCCGAGCCGACAAGCTCGGTCAGGCGCGCCATCTGCGGGTTGTGGCGATACATGAACGCCTCCATCAGCAACCGGTCGCTGCGCTCGGCGACGTCGAAGACCGCCTCCACGTCGCGCCTCCGGCGCCCGAGCGGCTTCTCGCAGAGGACGTGCTTGCCCGCCTGCAGAGCCCTGCGCGTCCACTCCAGGTGCAGGGAATTGGGCAGAGAGATGTAGACCGCCTCGATCTCGGGATCGTCAAGCAGGGCGTCGTAGCTGCCGTGGGCGCGCTCGATCTCGTTTTCAAGCGCGTACGTGCCAGCGGAC
>JBAPXO010000125.1:0-4938 GCA_049284255.1 Solirubrobacteraceae bacterium
GATGGGCCCAGTACTGCAGCCCCGCCAGATCGGTGATCGACGAGTAACAGGGAACGTTGAGCCTGCCTCTTCGTCGCAGCTCGCCGAGCACGGCGGTCACGCCCGGATAGGTCGAGACGATGACGTCCGGATTGTGGGCACGGATCAGGCGCATGAGGCCGCGCCGCCCGAAGAAGACCAGCAGCTTGCGGGCCAGCCAGCGGGTGGGCGCGAACTGCATGAACAGCCAGTACTGGAAATCGAACAGCCACGGCAGGTGCATGAACAGGAAGGCCGAGTTCTCCCGCAACAGCATGGTCAAGAACGGCCCCATCGCCGGCAGCCCGTTGACGATCGAGACCTGAACGTCGGGATCCTCGTCCTTGAACTCGCGGGCGACCGCGCGCGCGGGCAGGTCGTGGCCCTCGCCGATGTCGGCCGAGATGATCAGGACCTGGCGCGGCTTGGCCTCGGCATCGGGCTCGCCGGCCGGGATCACCGAAGCGTCGTCATCGTCCTTGGCCGCCTTGGCCTGCTCGTGGCGCCAGTCGATGTACCGGCGCACGCCCTCCGAGAACGGCGTGGCGGCCGTCCATCCGAGTTCGCGCTCGGCCCGCTCAGAGGACACGATCTTGCCGCCGAAGTCGCCGGGGCGCGCCGGAGTGTGGACGATCTCGACGTCGCCCATCAGCTCCTTAATCGTTTCGGCGATCTGCTTGATCGTGACCGTCTCGTCGCTGGCGAGGTTGTAGACCCGGTTGACGGCAACCTCGTCGAGCCCGGAGGCGACGCCCTCGGCGAGATCCTCGACGTAGACGAACTTCCGAGATTGAGAGCCGTCCCCGGCGAGCGTGAGCGGATCGCCGGCGAGCGCCTTGTTGACGAACGCCGGGATGACCGCGGCCTCGCGTGCGCGTGGACCGTACGGGATCCCGAAACGCAGGATCGTGTAGTCGAGCCCATAGAGCTCCTGGTAGGCCTTGCAGTAGAGCTCGCCCGCGAGCTTGGTGCTCGTGTAGAGGTGGCTGGGCGCGGGCAGCAGCGTGTCCTCGTCGACCTCCTCGGGCTCGCAGTCGGAGTAGACCCAGATCGTCGAGGCGTAGACGATCCGCTTGACACCCGCGCGCCGGGCGGCCTCGAGCACGGCCACGGTTCCTCGCGCGTTGACCCGTTCGGCATCCTCGGGCTCGGCGTGGACGTCGTTGACATCGGCGACGGCCGCGAGGTGGGCGACCGCATCGCAGGAGTGCAGCGCCCGCTCGAGCGCCTCGCGATCGGTGATCGAGCCAAGCACGGTGTCGACGGCAGGGAGGTCGGGGGTTGGGTGGGTGGGATTCGAATGCCAGGGCGAGGGCCTCAGGTCATAGATCACGGGCTCGTGCCCGCGCGCGCGCAGCTTGTCGACCACGTGTGAGCCGATGAACCCCGAGCCGCCTGTAACGAGAACGCGCATTGATCTAGTTTTCTGGCCGGTAATACAGCGGAACGCAGGAATGGTTTCGCGCCACCCAGTCGGAGTTGGGCAACTCGATGTCGTGGCCCATGATGCGATGGCAGGGCTCGTCATAGACGCGACCGGTCGAGCGCTCGAGCCAATCGAAGACGATGTACTTGTACAGGCCCGAGACCATCCCCTCCGGAAGCTCCAGGCGGCTGGGATGCTCGGGATCCAGCCACTTGCTGGCGGTCTCGTTCTTCCAGGCGACGATCTCGGGCAGGCGCTCGATCTGCACGAGGCCGAGCGCCGCCGTGAATTCGCTCATCCGAAAGTTCAAGCCGGGAACTTCGTAGCTGGGCTTGCCGTAGTTGCGAAAGGCGCGGGCATGCTCGACCACTTCGGGGCGGCGCGAGATCAGCACGCCCCCCTCGCCGGTCGAGATCGTCTTGGTGGCATACAGCGAGTAGACCCCGGCGTCCCCCCAGGTTCCCGCGCGGCGGCCGTTGAACCCGGCGCCGTGGGCGTGGGCGCAGTCCTCGATCAGAAAGATGTCGTGCTCGGCGCAGTAGCGGGCGATCTGCTCGACCTCAAAGGCGATGTGGCCACCGATGTGAACCAGGAAGGCCGCGCGGGGCTTGTGCTCCTCGGCGGCGCGCTGAAAGTCGGCGAACGACATGCAGAGGTCCTCGCGGTTGCAGTCGACGAACTGAACCTGCGCGCCGGCGCGGACCGCCGCCAGCGGGGTGGCCATGAAGGTGTTCGACGGACACAGGACGGTCTCCCCCTCGACGCCGGCGAAGTGCAGCGCCGCCATCGCCCCGCCGGCCCAGCTGGAAAGCGCCACCGACGGCGCTCCGTGGAACTCCTCCCACGCCGTTTCGAAGCTCGAGACCATCCCGGCCTCGGACCACCGGTTGGAGTCCAGCACCTCGTCGATCAGCGCATGCAGGCGCGCTCGATCGCGATGATCGAACCCGATCGCAAAGCGCGTGAAGTCAGGAGCAGCCTGTTCGGAAGCGGAAGCTGTGGTCATGTATGGGGAGTTGCGCCCAGTGTGCGCGCTCAATGGGTCCCCCGCCCCCTAGGGGCGGCGTCGAGCTTTGTTGCGCGGGGCCCATCCTGCCAGCCCGTGTGCGCACAGGCAAGCCTGTCAGACCGGTAGGACGGTATCGAGTCTGCGTCGTTTGAGCTCTGAGGTGATCAGTTCCAGCGCGCCCACGGTGTGCCGGTACGAGCCTCGGGCGCTGTAAAAGTCCGCATCATGCAGGAGGATTACGTCGCCCGGGAGCAGCGCCCAGGTTGCGCGCGCCGCGATCCGCCGCGGCGTCGTGAATTTTCGCCAGTCCTTACCCCAACGAGACCACAACAGCGGTCTCAGCGAGAGTTCATCTGCGTAGCGCAATCCGGCGGCGCTGTAGATGCCGTAGGGCGGTCGGTGCAGTTCCGGGGGGCGGCCGGTCGCCTCGGTGATCGCCGCCACGCCCCGCGCCATGTCGTCGGCGACCTGGGCGTCGCGCATCCTCAGCTGGAGGCGGTGGCGGTATCCGTGGAGCGCGACCGCGTGCCCCGCGGACACGATCTCTGCGGCCAAAGCGGGGCGCCGCTGCACCTGCTCGCCGATCAGAAAGAAGGTCGCGCGGGCGCCCGCGCGCGCGAGGACCTCGAGCACGGCCGGGGTCCCCTCGGGGTGCGGCCCGTCGTCGAAGGTCATCGCCACCCCGGTCGCGGCGGGGAGCGTGCGCGGAAGGTTGAGCGAATGGGCGGCGCGGGGGTTGACGGGCGCGAGGGCGTGGCGGAGCACGGCGCCCATGATCGCCGAAGACGGGCTCTACACCGGGCATCCGCTAGAAAATGCCCATGGCCACGGCGCCCGATCTCGACCAATGGCTGGCCAAGCCGACGCTCCGAGTCCACCACCGCCGCCCCAGCCAGGCCCCGCCCGACCAGCTCTGGGAGGCGGCGACCTCGGTGCGCCTCTCCGAGACCGCTCGTCTGGGGAGGCTCGTGCGCTGGCGGATCCCCGGCCTGGGAACCGATGAGACGTTTGACCGCCTCTTCCGCGAGCCGCCCTTCCTCGTCCTGGAGGAGGGCGAGCATTGTCTGGTCTCCGGCCTCGTCGGGCGCATCTGGACCCTGCGCCGCGACTATCCGAGCCTCGATTCACCCCAGGAGTTCACGGAGTGGGGACGCCGGGGGACCTCCAAGGTCGCCTTTGCCACCTGGATCGAGAGCGACGCCAACGGCGGCGCCGCCCTCTGCAACGAGGCCCGGGTGGAGGCGATCGGCGCCCAGGGCCGCGTGGGGGTGGCCGCGGTCAAACCGATCGTCCGCGCGTTCCAGGGCCTGGTCGCCAGCGAGGGAATCGCGGCGGCGGTCAGGCGCGCCGAGTCGGGTTGAGGTGGGGCCGGCCTGCGCCGGCCCTGGTTTGCCCGCGTTTCCCGGGGCGCCAACGCCAGCCGCGGGGGCCGCCTCGAGCGGCCCCCGTCAGCGGCGGTCGTGGATCTTTTCACGGCTATACCGGACTTTTTTCCACCGCCGGGGGCGACCGGCGCGCCGCCGGCGCCTCTAACGTCACGAACTTGGACTACGAGGCGCCGATCACCGTCCGCCACGTTCGCTTTGCCAACGAGCAGAGTGGCTGGGCCGTGCTCGACGCCGCCGAGGCCGACGGCACCCCGGTCGTGCTCGTCGGTCCGCTCGTGCACCTTGAGCAGGGCGAGCGGGCCCACGTCCGCGGCGCGGAGGTCAACGACAGCCGCTACGGACCGCAGGTCAAGGTCTCAGAGGCCCGTCCGCTCCCGCCTGAGGATCCCCAGACGCTGATCATCTACCTGCGGCGGGTTAAGCATGTCGGCGCCAAGCGGGCGGCCGAGCTCGTCAAGCGCTTCGGTCCGGAGGCCGTGCTCGACGTCGTCGACCGCGACCCGGCTGCCGCCTTTGGGCAGATCGGGCTGCGCCACCACCGCGCTCAGGAGGCGGCCGAGTCCTGGCAGAAGCTTCGGGTCACGCGGCGGCTGCACCTCCTGCTCGCCCCTCACGGCCTCGCCTACCTGGCTCCCCGCATCCACGAGCACTACGGCTCGGGCGCGCACGAGCTGGTCGCGCGCAACCCCTACGAGCTGACGAGCGTCTTCGGGGTCGGCTTCGCGCTCGCCGACCGCATCGCCCGGGCCTCCGCGCAGCCGATCCCCGAGGGCCAGCGCGAGCGGGCGGCGATCATGCACGTACTCGCCGAGTCAGAGCGCAGCGGCTCGAGCTGCACCCCGCTCCCGGTGCTGGTCTCCGAGGCCCGGGGGCTGCTCGGCGCCGAGCCTCCCGAGGAGCTCGTCGATGCCATGGTGCTCGACGGCCGCATCGTCCGTGAGCAGGAGTGGATCTATCGCGCCGCGACCGCCGAGCTCGAGGCCGAGCTCGCCCAGCGGGTCGCCGACCTCGTCACCGATCAGCCGGTCGAGAGGCTCTCCCATGGACCCGAGCCGGGCGTCACCTCCTTGACCGAGGAGCAGCTCTCGGCGCTCCAC
>JBAPXO010000126.1:0-2112 GCA_049284255.1 Solirubrobacteraceae bacterium
ACGCGCTCACCCTGCACGATCCCGGAGTGGAGCAGATCCTCGTGGTCCGCGGCCGCGGGTACGAGCCTCGGGTCGCGCTTCTCGACGCGACGCTGCTGCAGACGTTGCCCGATCGGCCGATGCTCGAAGCGGGGCTCGACGCCCTCAGCCACGCTCTCGAGGCACTGTGGGCGGTCAACGCCAGCGCCTTCACCGACGCCCTGGCGGTCGCGGCCGCCGACGAGATCTGCGGCACCCTCCCCGCCGCTCTCGAGCACCGGCGGCCCTCCGATCTGCAACGACTTCTCGAGGCGAGCGCGCTCGCCAACCTCGCCTGCGGGAATGCGGGCCTCGGACTGGTCCACGCTCTCTCCTCAGCGGCCTCCGTGCATCTCGCCCACGGTTACCAGAACGCGGTACTGCTGCCGGCGGTCGCCGCCTTCAATCGCCCTGAGCTGAGGCCCGCCGCAGCCGCGGCCGCCGATCGCGTGGAACGGCTCTATCAGGAGATCGACTTCGCGGGGAGCTTCGGCGACGGCGCCCTCGACGGCGGGGACGTCGACCGCATGGTCTCCGCGGCGATGACGCACGCTTTCCGCGCCAACAACGTCCGTGCGGCCGATGAGTCCGATCTGCGGGCCATCCTCGCCTCGGTCGGCGCGCCGGGTTGAACTCGTCAGGTGTCTCTTCATGACAGCAAGGAGTGGTGACCGCAGTGCCTGAACAAGAGCTCTACGTCGGTGTCGACATCGGCGGAACCTTCACCGATCTCGTCCTCATGGATCGCGACGGAACCGTCGGTACCTCCAAGGCGCCTACGACCCCGGGCCGATTGGAGCAGGGGGTGCTCGACGCCCTCCACGTACATGCGCAGGCCATCGGCACCGACGTCGGCGAGCTCCTGCCCCGAGTCGCGTGGTTCGGACACGGCACCACCCAGGCGACGAACGCGATGATCGAGCGCAAGGGCTCGGCCACCGGCCTGATCACCACGCTCGGGTTCGGCGACACGATCCTCATCCAGCGTCTCATGGGGTACACGGCCGGCGTCCCCTCCCGGCAGCTCGGTCACTACAGCCAGCACCGCTATCCCGACCCGATCGTCCCACGACGGCTCATCCGTGAAGTTCCGGAGCGGATCGACAAGTTCGGGCGTGTGGTCACTGCGCTTGACGAGGCCGCGGTTCGTGCCGCCGTCGGCGAGCTGCTCGCCGCCGGTGCTTCAGCTCTGGCCGTGACCCTGCTGTGGTCGTTTCGGAACTCCGCGCACGAGCAGCGGATCCGCGAGATCGCGCTCGAGGTCGATCCCGATCTCGACGTGGCCATCTCCAGTGAGGTCGCGCCGCTCATCGGCGAGTACGAGCGGACCGCGACCACCGTGCTCAACAGCTACCTCGCGGCCACCGTCGGTCAGTACCTCGAGCGGCTCGAAGCCGGCCTGCGCGAGCAGGGATTCACCGGCACGTTCGGGGTCCTCGACTCGATCGGGGGAGTGGTCAGCTCCGACCACGCCGCCCGGCATGCGGTGACGCTGCTCACGAGCGGGCCCACCGGCGGGGTCATCGGGTCCGTGTTCCTCGCCGAGGCGCTCGGGCACCGCAACGTGATCACCACAGACATGGGAGGTACGAGCTTCGACGTCGGGTTGATCATCGACGGCAAGCCGCTCGTGTCCGCGGTCTCCGAGGTCGAGAAGTACCACGTGGCGACCCCCATGGTCGACATCCGGGCGATCGGCGCGGGCGGCGGATCGATCGCCTCGGTCGCCGATGGGCTGCTCAGCGTGGGTCCCGAGAGCGCGGGGGCCCGCCCGGGCCCGGTCGCCTACGGGCGCGGCGGCGAGCGACCGACGGTCACCGACGCCGACCTCGTCCTCGGGATCATCGACCCCGAGAGCTTCCTCGGTGGTCGCATGAAACTGAACCCGGCAGGCGCCAAGGACGCCATCCGGAGGCACATCGCGGAGCCTCTGGGCATCGAGGTCCCGGACGCCGCCGCGGGGATCCGGCAGGTGGCCGACTCCCAGATGGCCGATCTCCTCAGAGAGCTGACCGTTGGGCGCGGCCGGGACCCGCGGGACTTCGTCCTCTACGCCTACGGAGGCGCGGGCCCGATGCACTGCGCGGGTTATGG
>JBAPXO010000127.1:0-5839 GCA_049284255.1 Solirubrobacteraceae bacterium
AACGACGGGAATCCGCTCCAGATAGGCGCGTAACAGACCCTCTTCCTGGTCTATGTCGCGCTCGGCGAGCGTGAACTGGAGACGGGCCTGGACGCGCAGCAGCACCTCGCGGGCGTCGTCGCACAGGCAGCAGCCCGGGCGGCTGTAGAGCACAACCTCTCGGGTCATGCCACGAGCGCCCGCTCGCCGGTGGCGTACACGTCGAGCGCGAGGTAGTCCGGAAAGCGCTGGGGCGCCACGTAGCGCGCCGCACTCGCGATCATCGCCGCGTTGTCGGTGCAGAGCTCGCGGGGCGGGATGTCCACGGTCACCCCGAGCGATGCCAGCCGGTCCCGCAGCGGCCCGTTGGCCGCCACTCCCCCGCCGACCGAAAGTCGGTCGAGGCCGGTGTGCGCCAGCGCCCGCTCGGCGCGGACGACCAGCGACTCGACGATCGCCCGCTGATAGGAGGCCGCCAGATCCGCGCGCCGGCGCTGCGTCTCCTCGGGACCGAGGTCGCGAACGCGATAGAGCAACGAGGTCTTCAGCCCGGCGAACGAGAAATCGAGCCCGCGAACGCCCGCGGCCGTGGGAAACGCGAAGGCCTCAGGATCGCCGTCGCGCGCAAGACGCTCGAGCGCGGCGCCCCCTGGATAGCCCAGTCCGAGCAGGCGAGCGCCCTTGTCGAACGCCTCGCCGGCGGCGTCGTCAAGCGTCTGACCCAGAACCTGGAAGTCCGGACCGCGATCATCCACCCGCGCGACAAAGGTGTGACCGCCGCTCGCCACCATGCTCACGAACGGGGGCTCCATCGGCGACGGCGCGAGGAAGCTGGCGGCGATGTGCCCGTGCAGGTGGTCAACCGCCGCGAGGGGAAGCTCGTGGGCAGCGGCCAGCGCCTTGGCGGTGGCCAGGCCGACCAGCAGCGCCGCCACCAGACCTGGACCGGCCGTGACCGCCACCAGGTCCAGCTCCGATAGCCGCGCGTTGGCCTGGGCCAGCGCATCTTCGACGGCCGCTCCGATCAGCTCCAGGTGATGACGGGAGGCGATCTCAGGCACCACACCGCCGTAGCGGTCGTGGATTCCCTGCGAGGAGATGACGTTGGAGAGGATGTTCCCCTCCCCGGTGATCACCGCCGCGCAGGTGTCGTCACAGCTGGTCTCGAGCGCGAGGATCAACCCGTGGCACCGGACTTCGAGATGGTCTCGCTCGTACGCCACATGATCACCGCGTCTTCGCCGGTGTCGCGGTAGTAACGGGGACGGGTGCCAGCCGAGCGAAAGTGCAGTCGCTCGTAGAGCGCGATCGCGGGGGTGTTGGAGGTACGGACCTCGAGCGTGTACTGCGAGTCAGGGCCGGCGCGCTCGAACATCTGCTCGAGCAGCGCGAGCCCGATCCCCCGGCGGCGAAGCGTCGGGTCGACGGCCACGTTCATGAGATGCCAGACCGTGTGGTAGCGGGCACAGACGAGGTAACCGACAAGGCTTTCCGTGGTGGCGTCGATCGCCGCGAGGCACACGCTGGAGGGCTTTGACAGCTCGAGGACAAACATCGCCAGCGACCAGGGAGTGGCGAAGGCGCGGCGCTCGAGCGCGATCACCTGCGGGAGGTCGGAGTAGCCAAGCGGCCGGATCGTGACGTTGTCGTTGCTCATAGCTTCTGGGAGGCGCGGAGGTTGAGCTCGGCATCCGGGAGCCGCAGATACTCGGGCTGGACGCCGTCAGGTGATCCTGGCCGCCGGCTCGAGGCCAGGCGACAATGCGTGACAGCGGTGACTCGATGAAGCGACGAGTCGTCCTCGGGGATCCGGGCTCCCGAGCGCTCGAGAACCGGCCTGAATTCTACTGCCCCGTCACCTACCGCCAGCCATCTGAGACCGAGTCGTTGAGCCGTGTCAGCGATGGCCTCCGGCGCCCCCGCCCGCGCGTTCATCGTCGGCTCACGATCGGGGTGGGTGGCGGTTTGCGCGGACCAGCCGGCGGCGAACACCTCGCCGCGCCGCGCGTCGAGCACCGCCACGATCGCCTCCTCTTCCCCCGTCGCTTCGGACGCGGCGCCGGCCAGTGACTCCAGGGTCGAGACACCAACCAGCCCGATCCCGCGCGCCTGGGACAGCGCTCGAGCGGTCGCGACCCCGATGCGCAGCCCCGTGAACGTGCCGGGACCGATCCCGACGGCGATCAGGTCGATCGCCTCCCATCCCGCCCCCCCGGCGCTCAGCACCTCGGCGATCAGGCCCATCAGCCGGGTGGTGTGGCGTGGGCGCACGCTCGGTGGCGGATCATCGCGGCGCTCGATCGCCACGCCCGCCTCGGTGTCGAGGAGCGCCACCGCGGTGGCACGGGTGGCGGTGTCGAAGCCGAGGATCCTCACGCGACGCTCAGCAGCCGGCGGTCGCCGCCGGCGTGCTCGAGATGGACGCGAGCGACGACCCGGGCAAGGTCGCCCACGGTGTCGGCACCCGCGTCGGGCCATTCCACGAAGGCGATCGTGTCCGGGCCGAGGTAGTCGGCCAAGAGGTCGGGCTCCTCGGCGGTGAGCGAGGTCAACCGGTACAGGTCGACGTGTGCCACCGGGACGGGTGCCGGGTAGCGCTGACCGATCGTGAACGTCGGGCTGGTGACCGGCGCGATCACCCCGAGCTGACGGGCCGCGCCGCGCACGAACGTCGTCTTGCCGGTTCCGAGCTCGCCGTCGAGCAGCACGGCATCCCCGGGGCGCAGCGATGCCGCCAGCCTGGCGCCGAGCGCCTCGGTATCGGCCGCGCTGTTTGACTCAAACCGGCCCTGCACAGAGCGAGACTCTAGAACCGAGGCGCCCGTGTGCCCCGGGCTGTCGTCGCGATCGCTGCTCCGACCGGACACGACCCTCGATTTCGCTACCGTCACGGGCGGTTATGAGCACTCCCGAGGCCAACCAGGACCCGGGGCGCTTCGCGAAGCTGACCGGTCGTCTCATCGGCGGTCGCGAAGGCACACCGACCTCGCTGGGCGAGCTGCTGAGCTCCGAGACCGCGAAGGCGGTCGGGCTCGCCGGGGCGATGATCGCCAACAACGTGATCGCGCTCGGCTCGACCGTGATCTTCGCGCGGTTGCTCAACGATTACGGGTCGCTGGCCGCACTCGTCAGCTACTTCCTGATCCTGTCCGTAGTCGGCCAAGCCCTTCAGGTGGCCACCGCCCGCGAGGGCGTGCTCGGCCATCTCGGCGTCGGCGCCGGCCTGGTGGCAACCGTCAAGGGATGGACGCGGACCATGAGCTACCTGCTCGTCGTGGTCACCGTCATATCGGTCCTCCTACGTGTCCCGATTGCTGACGCGGTCGGCGTCAAGCACGACCAGTGGGCGGCCGCCCTCGGCCTGCCAGCGGCCGTACTGTGGCTTGAGCTTTCAGTCCTGCGCGGCGTCCTGCAGGGCGTCGGGGACTACAAGGGCGTCGGCATCAGCCTGGTCGGCGAACAGGGCACGCGTTTGATCTTCGGCGCAGCCCTCGCGGCCGCCGGCCTAGGCGTCACCGGCGCCTATCTGGGAACCCCGCTGTCCTTCATCGCCATGGGCGTGTACTGCGCCGTGCGGCTGCGCAGACACGTCGAGCAGACCATCGCCCAGCCGCTCGGGGCCGTCGATCAGGCTCCAGCCTCAGCGATCAGCCTCTGGGGCCATGTCCGGCGGGCGTGGGCGCCGATCGCGGGCCTGATCGTTATCGCGGTGCTTCAGAACATCGACATCATCGCCGCCAAGCACCGTTTCACCAAGGACGTCGCGAGCTCCTACAGCGCGGTGGCCGTCGCCGCCAAGGTCCTGATCTGGGTGGCGATCGGCGCCGGCTACTACCTCGTGCCCGAGGTCTCGCGGAAGCGCGCCGCCGGCGAGGACACGCGTCCGGTGCTCGTGCGGGCGTTGCTGATCATCGCCATCTGCGCGATCCCCGTCCTGTTGATCTTCGCCTTTGAGTCCCACCTGTTGATCAAGCTCGCCTTCGGGCCTAAGAAGGCGCTGGCCTCCAACTCGCTGCTCGTGCTGGGGCTCGCCTTCACCGTGCTCGCGACCACCTACCTGGCGATCCAGTACATGCTCGCCCTGCGGCGGACGTGGTTTTTGGTTGTGATCGCCGCGGTGGCGGTTGCCGAGCCGATCCTGCTTCTCAACGCCTCCCACAAGCCCGCCGGTTTCGCCGCTGTCGTACTCGGCGTCCAGGCGGTCGGCGCAGTGCTCGCGTTCGGCATGGCGCTGCGCCGTGAGCCTCCCGGACGCGAACAACCACGAGCCCCGGAGCCCGGCAGCTCAGACTCCGAGCGCTCCGCGGTTCCCGCCCCGGCTCGCTGAAATCCGCCCGCCGAGCCGGACCGGCGGGGGCTAGAACAGGCCGAGCTGATCGGCTGACGGGCCCGGCTGCCGGCCCCCGATCGCCGACGGCGCGGCGGGCTCGCTCGGGATCTCGACCTCGTCCTCGGCAAGCTCGGGCATCGGCTCATCAAAGTCCCCTGCCGCCTCGGCCGACTCCGGCATCGGCTCGGGCTGCTCAGGAGGGCCGAGCGCGAGGAGCTCGGGGATGCGGTGGAAGTCGGCTTGCAGCGCCTGCAACGTGGCCGGCGTGTAGAGAGCCGCCGCCGGGTGATACAGCGGGTACAGGCGCACCGTGCGGGTGCCGATCGTCAGCTCCTCCTCGTGCCCGTGCAGGCGCGAGATGCCGGTGTTGTCGCCCCGCAGGAGCTTGGTCGAGAAGTTGCCGAGGGTGCAGATCATCGTCGGCTCGATCAGCTCCACCTGGCTGCGCAGATAGCTCTCACAGGAAGCGATCTCGTTGGGCTGCGGATCTCGATTGTTGGGCGGCCGGCACTTGAGGACGTTGCAAATGAACACGTCCTGACGCACCAGCCCGATCTCGTCCAGCAGCTTGTCCAGCAGCTTCCCGGCCTGCCCGACGAACGGAAGGCCCTGGCGGTCCTCGTTGGCCCCCGGCGCCTCTCCGACGAACATCAGCTCGGCATTGGCGTTGCCGGAGCCGAACACCACCTGGGTCCGAGTCTGATGCAGCGGGCAGCGGACGCACACCCGAGCCTGCTCGTAGACGGCCTTCAGCAGCTCGCGGCGCTCTGTGGCGCTTGTCACGGAACGTCATGCTAACTGCGCGGCACGACGGGGTACTACGATTAATGACGGACGCCGCGACCGAAAAAATCGGAGCGGACTTCCAGATCGAACCCTCCCACCTCCTACCGACCGGTATCTCATGCGAGAACTGGAACGGACACCACTCAGCTCTCCCTCCCCCGCCTCGATGCCGCCCCAGCGGGTGGCGATCGTGGGCGCCGGCCGCCTGGGAACCACAGTTGCCTCCGGCCTGCGAGCCGCCGGCATCGAAGTCGCAGGCCCTTATGGCCGCGACGCCGATCCGACCGCGCAGGCGCCCGAGGCCGGCGCTCCCGACGTGGTGCTCCTGTGCGTGCCCGACTCCCAAATTGCCGGCGCAGCGGCGGCTATCTCCCCCGGGCCGCTGGTCGGCCACTGCTCGGGAGCGACCTCGCTCTCGGCACTCTCGCCGCACGAGAGCTTCTCTCTGCACCCCTTGATGACGGTGACCGAAGGCGAGCACCCCAACCGGTTGCGCGGAGCCGGCGCGGCGATCGACGGCAGCACGGCACGGGCGCTCGCCGCCGCAGACGGGCTGGCGCGCACGCTGGGCATGCGACCTGTACACGTCGCAGACGCTGACCGCGTCGCCTACCACGCCGCAGCCTCGATCGCATCCAACTTCCTGGTCACGCTCGAGTGGGCCGCCGAGCGCCTGGCGGCGACCGCCGGCGTCGATCGCGAGCTTCTCGCGCCTCTGGTCCGCGCGGCGGTCGAGAACTGGGC
>JBAPXO010000128.1:0-1572 GCA_049284255.1 Solirubrobacteraceae bacterium
ATCGCGCCCATCTTGACCTTGATCTCAGCCTTGACCGATTCCGGCCCGGTCTTCTCGAGCACGGAGCCGCCCTGAACACAGGGCACCAGCTTCTCCAGGTCAAGGATCGTGCTCCAGCTCTCGTCGACCGGCTTGGACATCGTGAAGGGATGGTCGAGCTCAACCACGTTCGCGCGCTCCTTTCGTTTGTATGTTCTGTGATGACCCGCTGTCCGAAATGGGAAGGGGAGATCTTCGTTTGTCGATTGAGCCGGGAACGTACGCGCTGGGACCGAGCAACGGGACGTTGTCGGTGCGCACGGGTCGCCGCGGCGCGATCGCCAAGGCTGGGCACGACCTCCAGATCGAGGTCGACGCCTGGGGCGCCACCGTGGAGATCGGGGCGAGCGCCGAGCAGAGCGTGCTCGAGCTCACCGCGGACTCAAACTCGCTGCGCGTCGTCGATGGCAGCGGTGGCATCCAGGCGCTCGGTGACGACGACCGCTCGGGCATCGGCCAGACGATCCGCGAAGAGGTCCTCCAGGGGACCCCGATCGCCTTTCGGTCGACCTCGGTGCGCGCTGATGGCGATGACCGTCTGACCGTCGAGGGCGACCTCGAGCTCGCGGGCGGAATCAACCCCGTCGCCTTCGAGTTGACGATCGGCGACGACGGCCAGGTGTCCGGAAGCGCGACCGTCAAGCAGACCGAGTGGGGAATGAAGCCGTACACGGCGCTGTTCGGCACCCTGAAGGTCGCCGACGAGGTGCAGGTCACGATCGACGGCCGGCTGTCTCCCACCTGAGCCACGGCTCTCGCTCAGCCCTTGTAGACAGTCTGGGCGTCGAGCCCGCCCTCGACCCCGGGCGGGAGCACTCCGGTGCCGTGGGCATACATCGCGATGTCGGCGATCGTCCGCGCCTGGTCAGGATCGTTAGGAGCAAAGAACGCGCCGTTCTCCCACTGCAGGGTGTCGGCGGACGTGTCGAGCGCGGCTCCAGCGAGCAGCTGCGCCTTGGCGAGGATCTTGCTCGTCGCGCTCGTGATCGCATCTGAAGTCGCGTCCGACGGGGTGGTGTTGAAGCCATGCCCGGTGCCGAAGCGGTCGGTATCGGCGGGCACGACCTTGACGTCGAGTGACGGCACACCGAGCTCGTCGGCGACCAGCCCCGCGTACTCGCCCTCCTTGCCGTCTGACTCGCTAGTCAGGCTGAGCACCATCTTGCCGGTCGGATGCACCCGCAGGAACACCGCTCGGTAGGCCTCGTTGGCCATTCTCAGGACCTCCCTCTTTCGTTCTCGACCGGCACCGATTCAGCGGCCCGCGCCAGACGCTCACGCTCCTGATGGGCGGTGAGCGCGTTGTGCTCATCCAGATCACAGAAGCTGGGCTGGGGGCCACCGAGCACGTGCGGGGGGACCGCGGGGCGCTCGCACCCCGGGTAGATGCAGAGCTTGGGGGCGCTCATCCGCTCCCCCACCCCGGCGTGGTCTTCCCGCGACTCGGCCCGTAGCCGCTGGGCATCGCCACCGAGCTCCCGGCCACCGGCGTGGCGCTCGCCCACGGCTCCTCCTCTTCGTCAACGTCGGGAG
>JBAPXO010000129.1:0-7509 GCA_049284255.1 Solirubrobacteraceae bacterium
GCTCCTGATTGAGCGTCCGTGGCCAGGACTGGGGAAGCTGCCCGGTGAACGGGACGTTGCCGAACAGGGTCTCGGCCACCCCTTCGCCTTCGGTTCCCGGGAGCCAGGAAGCGACTAGGCCGTCGACCTCCGGTAGCTGTCCGGTGATCGTCATCGGCCTACCGGACACGATCAGGACCACGCACGGCATGGCGCCGCACACCGTCTTGACCGCCGAACTGTCGGCGGCGTTTAGGTTCAGGCTCGAGATGTTGCCGTTGGTGGACGAGCCGGTAAAGCCGACGTCGCCCTCGCCCTCGGCGTAGGGATGCTCGCCCACGACCACGACGCCCACGTCATGCCCAGCGGTCGGTGCCGAGGCCGTCTGGCTGTAGGTGACGCTCGGGTCCCGAGCCTCGATGCCCTGGAGAATCGTGGTGCCGGGCTCGTTCATCGGCCCGTTGGGACCCTGCCCGGAGAGGACTCCGGCCTGGCCCTGCCACGTGAGCGTCCAGCCCCCGGTCTGTGAGCCGAGGTTGTCGGCGTTTGACCCGGCCACGTAGATGTGGTCGTGGGTCGACAGCGGCAGGACGTGATGGGCGTTCTTGAGCAGGACCTGGGACTCGGCCGCCGCTCGCGCTGCCACCGCTCGGTGGGCTGAGTCGCCCACCTGGTTGATGTTGGCCCGGTTGGTGAACGGATGCTCGAACAGCCCGAGCTCGAACTTCTGGGTGAGGATCCGGCGCACCGCGTCGTTGACCCGTGACATCGGGACCACGCCGTTGTCGATCAGCGTCGTCAGGTCGCTCTCAAGCGTCTGATATGTCGACGGGACCATGAACATGTCCATGCCCGCGTCGGCCGAGACCCCGATCTGGTAGCTGTAGGTGTCGGGCACGCCGGCAGGCAGTGGTGACGGAATCGGGCACGAGTTCTTGGGGGAATCTCCGATCTGGTTGACGGCGTTGTAGTCGCTGATCAAGAAGCCGTTGAAGCCGATCTGCTGCTTGAGGACGTTGGTGAGCAGATTCTTGTCGGCGCTCATCTTGGTCGGACAGGCGGCCCCGTCGAGCTGGACGCTCGAGTAGGACGGCATGATCGCCCCCACCTTGTGCTTCTGCACGGCCGGCACGTAGGGGGCGACGAACAGTCGCCGGAACGTCTGCGAGCTCATCTGATCGACGCCCTGGTCGATCGGGTAGCCGCTGTCCCCGGTGCCGTAGCTGGTCCCGCCGTCGCCGGCGAAGTGCTTGGCGGTCGACAGGATGTGGTCATCCGCGCTCAGCGACGAATTGGTGCTGAGCTTGGCCTGGGGATTTGACCCCTGCAGCCCGTCGATCTCGGTCTCCATCAACTCCACGAGCGACGGGGTCTCGCCGAAGGACTCATAGGTGCGGCCCCAGCGGTCGTCGCGCGCCACGCATAGGCAGGGGGCAAAGCCCCACTGCGGTCCGGTGGACCGCGTCTCTGAAGCGGTGATCTCGCCTTCGCGCTGGGCGAGGGCGGGATCACGCGTGGCGCCCATCCCGATGTTGTGCGGGAACACCGTCGACCCGAGCATGTTGCCGTCGCCGTGCACGGTGTCTTCCCCGTAGATCAGTGGGATCTGCAGCGGGGTGGCCAGCGCCTGGGCCTGGAAGCCGTCGACCATGTCGGCCCAACCAGTCGGCGTGTTGGGGGTCGGGGTGTCCCCGCCCCCGGAGAGCAGCGACCCGACATACCACGCCCGCAGATCGTTGGGCGACGTGTTGCTCGTCGTCGGCGTGTCGGTGAACATGTAGCGATCCGCCTGGGTCATCTCGCCGACCTTCTCGGCCAGCGACATGCGCGACACCAGGTCAGAGACACGCTGGGAGATCGGCAGGGAGGCATTAAGGTACGGGAACCCGTGCGCGTCGATGACGACCGTCGGGGGAGCGTCGGTCACCGTGACGCCGGCGTCCGAGCTCGAGAGCGTGAAGTTGATCGTCTTCGCGACTGAGGCTTGATTCCTGGTGAGGGTGACCACCGGGAAGGTCATCGTGCTTCCGGACGCCGACCCCGCCGGGAAGGTGAGGCTGCCAGAGACGGACTTGTAGTCGGTGCCGGCTGCTGCGGTGGAGGGCAGCGAGCGCGCGGCGGACCCGGATCCGACGACCAGGGTGACTCCGCCCTGGTAGTCGACGGTGACCGGCTGGTCCAGCGGTTGGCCGCCGGAGGTGGTCATTGTGATGCCCACGCTGGCCGTCTGGCCGTCGTGGACCAGGTAGACCGCCTTGGCAGCAGCGACCGTGACCTGAGTGGGCGTCGGCGCTGAGCGCGCCGACTGCGTGACGAGCAATCCGGCGGCGATCAGCAATGCTGCCGTGGCGCCGGCGAGTGCGCACCCGCGGACAAGTTTGGTCCGGGTGAGCGCGAACCTGGAAGCGGACATCGACCTCTCCTTCCCTACCTGTGCCGATCCCGGCCGTCCGGATACCCCTCCGCGCCCGGGCAGAACTCGGGCTGTAATTCAGATGACCGGCCGCCGAGGCCAGCCGGTGCACGCCGGCCTCAGCGACCCGCGATGAACTCGGCGGCGCGGGCGAACGAGCTCGTGCGTCCATTCCCGCCCCGCTCCCGGCGATCGGCCTCGCGATACAGGGCGTAGACGAGCTGGACGCCCATCCAGCGCAGGGGCTCGGGCTCCCAGCGGCGGGTGCGGTGGTCGACCCAGGGCAAGCTCGAGCGTTCGGTGTCGTGGCCCAGGACCAGGTCGCACAGGGTCCGCCCGGCGAGGTGGGAAGCGCCGACCCCGTTGCCGACATACGCGCCGGCGCCGCCCAGACCGCTGAGGCGGTCGAGGCCGACCGCGGGGAACCAGTCCCGCGCGACCCCGAGCACTCCGCACCAGGCGTGGTCGATCGGGACCTCGGCAGCGGCCGGGAACTGGTCGTGCAGAGTGGCCATCAAGGATCTGATCGTGCTCGCCTGGGTGGCGCCGCGGTTATCGATCCGGGAGCCGAACCGGTAGGGCACGCCGCGTCCGCCGAGGGCGATCCGACCATCGGCGGTGCGCTGCGCGTAGGTATAGGCGTGCGCGAAGTCTCCGAGCACCTCGGCGCCCTCCCAGCCGATCTGCTCCCACGCCGACGCGGGTAGCGGCGCGGTGACCACCATCGCCGAGTTCAGCGGCAGCCGGCGGCGCCGACGACCCGGCAGCGTGCTCTCAAACCCCTCAAGGCAGGTGAGGACGATTGGGCTGCGGACCGTGCCGCCCTCGGCACGGGCAAAGCCCGGCCCCACCTCAAGTACCGGCGTGCGCTCGTAGATCTCAACTCCGAGCCGGATCACCGCGGCCGCCAGCCCCTGGGCGAGCTTCGCGGGCTGAACCCGGGCCCCGTGGGGGTTGTAGAGGCCCGACCGGCCGTCGGGAATCCTGATCCGGGCACCGAGCTCGGCGGCGTCGAGCGCCACGACCCCCTCTGAGTCTTCGCTCCAGCGCTGCTCGGCCTCCCACTGGGCACGCAGGCGTCGTGCCTGAGCCTCCCCACGAGCGACCTGGAGGACTCCGCCGCTCACGATGTCTGCGCTGATCTCCTCGCGGGCGCACGCCTCGAGTACCTCCCGCACCGACTCGCGCAGGGCGCGGCGAAGGGCCAGCGCCCCCGACCTCCCCCCGATCGCGGCCACGGTGTCGTTGTCGGCGGCGAAGCGGTCGGTGAGCCAGCCGCCGTTTCGGCCCGAGGCGCCAAAGCCCGCGAACTCCCGCTCGAGGATGACGACCTTGAGGTCGGGCTGCTCGCGCTTGAGGTGGTAAGCGGTCCACAGTCCGGTGTAGCCCGCGCCGATGATGCAGACGTCGGCGCCCACCTCTGAGGTCAGCGCCGGCCGGGGAGTCGGCTCGCCGATCTGTGCCCACCAGTAGGAGACCTCGCCGTTGATCACGGGCCGGAAGGCTAGTGGTCGTCCCCAAGCGGTCGATTACGATTTGGGCCTTGGCCTCGCCGTGGCCTCAGACCCCTCCCTCCGACGCGCACCGCCGGGCCTACGCCGACGCCGAGGTCCGGCCGTTCTGGGCAGACACGCTGACGCCCCGCGCACCCCACGCGCCACTGACCGAGTCATTCGACGCCGACCTGTTGATCATCGGCGGCGGCTACACCGGGTTGTGGGCGGCGCTCTATGCCAAGGAGATGACCCCCGATCGTGAGGTGGTCGTGCTCGAGGCGACGAGCTGCGGGGCCGGGGCCAGCGGACGCAACGGTGGGTTCCTGCAGTCCTCGCTGACGCACGGGTTGAGCAACGGACAGGCTCGCTTCCCGGATGAGCTCGAGCAGCTCGAGGAGCTGGGGCGGCGCAACTTTGAGGAGCTGATCGCCGATGTGGCGCGTTACGAGATCGACGCTGAGCTCGAGACCACCGGCGAGCTCAGCGTCGCCCTCACCGAGCACGAGGTCCTCGAGCTTGCGCAGGACGCCGAGGCCCACCGGTGCTTCGGTTACGACGTCGAGCTCCTCGACGCCGCCGGCGTGCGCGCGCTCGTGAACTCGCCCATGTACCGGGCGGGACTCCGCGTGGCGACGGGGGCGGCGCTCGTCAATCCCGGTCGGCTGGCCGAGGGGCTCCGCGCGGCGGCGGCTCGCGCCGGCGTTCGCATCCACGAGTGCAGCCCCGTCCGGTCGCTGGAGAAGACCGCCGACCGGATCGAGGTGCGAACCGAGTCTGCGGTCGTCCGAGCCCCTCGCGTCCTGCTGGCCACCAGCGCCTACCCCGGACTGATAAAGGCGATCGGACGCTACATCGCGCCTGTCTATGACTACGTCCTGGTCACCGAGCCGCTCGATGAGCGTCGGCGGGCGGCGATCGGGTGGAGCGGCCGCGAGGGCGTCGCCGACATGGGCAACCAGTTCCATTACTACCGGCAGACCGGCGACGATCGGATCCTCTGGGGCGGATACGACGCCGTATACCGCCGTGGCGGACCCGTCGGCCCGCATCTCGACGACCACGAGCCGACATTCGCCCGGCTCTCGCAGCACTTCTTCTCGGCCTTTCCCCAGCTCGAGGGGCTGCGCTTCAGTCACCGCTGGGGCGGCGCCGTGGACACGTGCAGCCGGTTTGCGGTGTTCTTCGGCCGCGCCATGAGCGGTCGCGTGGCATACGCGCTGGGCTACACCGGACTCGGGGTGGGGGCCAGTCGCTTCGGTGCTCGCGTCGGTCTCGATCTGCTCGACGGGCGCGTCGGTACGGCCACGGCCCTGTCCTTCGTGCGCCGCCGTCCGGTCCCCTTCCCGCCGGAGCCGCTGCGGACGGGGGTGATCGAGCTCACGCGCAACCGACTGGCCGCGGCGGACCGCAACCAGGGCCAGAGAGGGATCTGGCTACGAACGCTCGACCGACTGGGGCTGGGATTTGACAGCTGACGAGGCCGCTTCTCGGACCGCCTCTGGCTGACGCTAGCCTCGAAGTTATTCGCCGATCCGGGCCTCAGACCCGAGAGCCCGCAGATCAGGAGGTCAGCGATGCCAGTTTCCAGGCAGGACGTAGAGCAGTACGTGCAGGAGCATGCGCCCGAGCTCGAGCCCGACGATGTGATCACCTTCATGGACGAGCACCCCAAGCCCCCGGACGAACCAGGCTCCCATATCGGCTGGGCCGTGCAGGTGCTGCGCCAACGCGGCGAGGGCGAGGTCGGTGACGGTCTGCCGGTCGACCGTGTGGTCAGCGAGATCCGCCGGCTCGACCGCTAGTCACTCGTCCTCGAAGTGGGTCTTGACGTAGTCGCGAGCCAGCGGCACCGGCGCCCGCGCCAGCCACGCTTCGACGATCAGCTCCTCAAGCTCGTCGAGGGCGATGTGGTCCAGCTGCACGAGTACCGCGGGATAGCCGTCGAAGTGGGGGGTCGTGAAGTAGACGTCCGGGTTGTCGGCGATCAGCGCCTCCTTGGCCACCAGGTGCTCGACGCGCGCTCCGAGGATCGGGCCGGCCGGGGCGCCGTCCCCGAGCGCACGTAGATCGGGCTTGCGCAGCGGGCGCTCCCAGACGAACCCCTTGTCGCGCACGCGCCAGCTTGAATTGCCTCGGGAGACGACCTCACTGCTCTCCGGGAGCGAAAGGGCGAGGCGGCGGACGTCGTTGAAGTCGGCCACAACGCAGAGGGTAATTGGGCCGAGCGTTGCCCCCAAATTCTCCCTGATGCTTGATTTACAGAAAAAGGGGTACCCCGTGGTTGCCGATCATCACGGCACGGGCGCTGGCCGCTGGCATCGCCCCGAGCCAGAACGTGGGGGTCAACCAGTGTGCGCGTCCCGGTGGGGCAGGTGAGCCCACCGGGACGACGCCGTCTGTGTGCCGATACGACGCCGCTAGGCCCGGCCCCGCCCGGCGGTCTGAGTCCACCGACAGGACGCACCGCCGCCATCGCGAATAACCACGCGTGTATCTGGCCAAGGTCACTCGCGCCGCGATCAGCGAGATGCGTGGCGTCGTGCGCGGGGATACGCCGACCCATGGCCATCTCCGCGATACGCTCGTCGCCCTCGCGGTAGTCACTATTGGTGTCGACCTCATCTGCGCGGTGCTGGCGATGGTGTTCGAGCTCCATACCAAGAACACGCAGGTCGACAGCTTCGGCAGCGCCCTGTTCTGGACCTCCACCCAGCTGCTCACCGTCTCCTCCCAGTTCCAGAATCCGATCTCGACTCCGGGGCGAATCCTCGACGTCGCCATGGAGGCTTACGCGATCACGGTGGTGGCGACGCTTGCGGGGTCGATGGGGACCTTCCTGATCAGGCGCGGGCGTGAGCTCGAGCAGCCCGCGGGGCAAGCCGACAGCGGCGGACGGCCGGGGGCCCCGGCGGCGTGAAAAAGTCCCGGCGCCGGGTAGCGTTTGGGCGTGCAAGATCTGGCGTTGACCTTCGACGACGGGCCTGATCGGACGGGCACCCCACAGGTTCTCGACGCGCTCGCGGCGGCCTCGGCGCGGGCGACGTTCTTCGTGATCGCCCCGCGAGCCTGCGCCCATCCCGCGCTCGTCGCGCGGATCGCCGAGGAGGGCCACGGGATCGGCTTGCACTGCGACGAGCACGTTCGTCACTCCAAACGAGACCTCGACTGGGGTCGCGCCGACACCGACCGAGCGCTCGAGCGGCTCACCAGGCTTGGCGTGTCACCCAAGCTCTGGCGCACTCCATGGGGCGACACGGCACCTTGGACCGAACCCCTGGCCGCCGAATACGGGCTGTCGCTGACGGGCTGGACCGTCGACACCCACGACTGGCGCGGTGACGCGGCGCCAGCGATGTTTGCCGCCACGCGCGAGGGGCTGCGTGCGGGCGCGATCGTCCTCGCCCACGATGGGCTCGGCCCCGGCGCCCGCCGAGAGGATGTGCGCGAGACGGTCGCCTACATCGAGCTCGCGACGCGGCACGCCCGGGCGAACAATCTCAAGCTGATCGCGATGGGATGAGCACCCCCCGTCCCGTTTCCAGCGACGATGAGCCGCTCGCCGGCCTGGGAGCCGCTCTCGCTCAGATCGCCGCGGGAGCGGCCGCTCGCGACTCAAAACCC
>JBAPXO010000130.1:0-8056 GCA_049284255.1 Solirubrobacteraceae bacterium
GAGCACCAGCGCATAGGCCGCGAAGTAGGCGCTCAGGACGGCCGAGGTCGTGCTGCCCTTGACGTTCAGCCCATGCGCCACCGTAGGCAGCGCGACCGTGATCAGAGTTCCGTCGAGCTGGAGCAGCGCGGCCGCTGCGGTGCAGGCGGCCAGGCGCGTCCACGCCGCACGGGAAACCGGCGGCTTCTCTGGCCGGGCCGCGGCGCGGCCGGCGGCGATCGTCGCTTGAGGCATCTCCCCAGTATTGCCGCTTGATGAATTGCCTGGTAATCGCCCAGCGATCTTCTATCTTTCGCGACATGCCCATCCAACAAGACGGACACACGCTCGGCAGCGGAACGCTAACGCGGGACCAGACGCATAGCGTCTTCGGTCAGGTGATGGGCCTCGTCGCCCTCACAGTCGGCTGCACGGCCCTCGGCGCCTACGTCGGTCGCAACATGAACGGCAGCGCTGGGATCTTCTTCTTCCTCGGCGCTTTCGCCTGCATCTTCGGGCTCCAGTTCGCCTCCTCTCGCGGGCGTGAGCAGCTGGCGGTCCTGTTGCTCTTCGGGCTCGGGCTACTCCTCGGGCTGGCCGTCTCCCCGATCATCGTCTATTACGCCAAGGCCGATCCTGGCGCGCTGTACCAGGCGGCGGCCTCGACCGCACTGTTCGTCGGCATCCTGGGCAGCGTGGGGTACGCCACCCGGCGTGACCTGTCGTCGTGGGCGCGAACCCTGTTCTGGGCCCTGTTGGCGTTGCTCGTCTTCGGACTGATCGCCACGTTCGTCGCGATCCCAGGGGCAAACATCATCTACTGCGTGCTTGGGCTCGTCCTGTTCGGATTCTTCACGGTCTTTGACTTCAACCGTCTGCGCCGTGCCAACCAGTACATGGCGGTGCCGATCGCGGCGTCGATCTTTCTGGACATCTTCAACGTCTTCTTGTTCCTGCTGCGGATCTTCGGAGGCGGCGGGCGCAGCTAAAGCTGCCGCCGCGCCGTAGGGGTTCGTCGTAGTGCCGCCCCCAGGCGGCTGATCCAGCTACTTTTGCTGGCGATGCCTCAGCGATTTCTCACCGCGGCGGCGATGCTTCTGTCTGCCTTGATGCTCGCCGCCTGCGGCGGCAGTTCGAGCACGACCAGCTCCACGGCCACGAGCTCGGCGGCGTCCTCGTCCGCCGGCGGCTCGACGGCGGCGACGACGACGAGCGCCACGACCGTATCCGGCCCGACGATGGGCTACGAGGGCGTCCCCCTCGAGCACGGCCCCTATCTCGCCCCCGCGAGCACCACGCAGAGCGGACCCGTGGACGGGATCAAGTGCGCGCCCATCGAGCAGCTCGTCTACCACATCCATGCTCATCTGGCCGTCTTTTACAACGGACGGCTGTACGCGCTGCCCGCCGGCGTCGGCATCCCGGGCTCAACCGCCGAACAGACTCAGTACGGGCCGGTCGCGCTCGGCGGCCACTGCTACTACTGGCTCCACACCCACACCGCCGACGGCGTGATCCACATTGAGTCCCCGACGAAGGCGGTCTACAGCCTCGGGAACTTCTTCGACATCTGGCACCAGCCGCTGAGCGGGGACCAAGTCGCCAGTCTCCACGGCAAGATCACCGCCTTCGTCAACGGCCATCCGTGGACGCGCAGCCCGCGGGCCATCCCGCTGCTCCCTCACGAGGACATCCAGTTCAACATCGGCAACCCGATCCCGCCGCTGTTGAAGATCAACTGGGCCAAGACCTCGCTCTAGCTCACGGGCCGGCCCGGCGCCGGCGGCGCACGAGCTCCACCACCACGAGCACGACCACGATCGTGACCGCGATGCCCGTGGTGACCGTGCCCAGATCCTCGCCGAAGTCGATCACCGCCGGGCCCAGGAGGAAGCCGCCGAGTCCGAACCCGACGGCCCAGGCCGCGGCCGAGAGCGCGTTCGTGGGCTGATAGATCCTCGAGCGCACGCGGTTTATGCCCGCGATCCACGATGGCGTCAGCAGGACGGCGACCACCGGATAGCGTCCGAAGAGTTGCTCTCCCCGGACGGCGGCCTTGATCCGCCACGGCCGTACCGGACCGGGCGCAGTCAGCACGGCGCGGCCGGCCTTCATCCCGATCGCCCACCCGACGATCCCGCCGATGGTGGCCGCGACCCAGGCCACCAGCAGCACCGGGCCGAGGCTGAGCTCGTGCCTGGCGGCTAGCACTCCAGCGGCGATCAGAACCGGCTCGCCGGGACCCGGCACCCCGACCCAGCTCGCAGCTGCCGCCACCCCCAGGGCCCAGTAGTCAAAGGGCGGCCCGTGAAAGCGATGCTGGGCACTGATGTGCAGGAGCGCGGGGACCAGCAGAGTCCCCGCGACTGTCGCTGGTCGCCGCACGGGGCGATCCTCGCACAGCGCCGCGGCCCGGGAATCCTCGCGCGCGTCCACTCCCGGGACCCAGCACCGGTGGCGGCGGCCGGGTCGTTTCCTGCCGCCCGGATAGCGTCCGAACTTGATCATTGTCCACGTGGCCAATGATGCGGCGGGGCCGGTCACGCAGGATTGCACCGACATGGCGCTCTCGATCATCGTTTCCTACGACGGCACCACCCACGACGACGACGCGCTCGTCCTGGGGCGGATGCTGGCGAAGGCGGGGGCAACGCTCTCGTTGGCCTACGTGCGCCATTCCCGTGAGTACGACCCTCGTCGCGAAGAGATCGGCCAGCACGACGCCGAGCGCCGACTCGAACAGGGGGCAACCTGGCTGGGCGACGCGTCGGTGACGAGGCACATCGTCGTGGACCCATCCACGAGCGCAGGGTTGGCCAAGCTCGCCGAGTCAGAGAGTGCCGACCTCGTGATCTTCGGTTCTGACTACCGCACTCCGCCAGGCCACGTCGAACCCGGAGGCTCGGCGCAGGGCCTGCTCAACGGGGGTGCCGTGGCCGTGGGAGTAGCCGCGGCCGGGCTGCGCATCGACCAGGACGCCGCGATCAAGACGATCGGGGCCTCCGGCGACGGCGCGGCCGGGCAAACTGCCGAGGCGCTGGCTCCGGCACTCGGAGCTGAGGTGGTGAGCGGCGTGAATGCCGACCTCATCCTCGTCGATTCGCGCAATGGCGGACCCGCGGGTCACGTCGAGCTCGACGGCGCGACACGCGCCCGGTTGGACTCCGCCCGCGGCTCGGTGCTCGTGCTGCCGGGCGGCTCCCCGCTCAGCCTCTGAGCCTCCCTGACTGCCGCAAAGAGCCCGTTCACACGGGCTTTTTGCGGTGCTTGCGGGGTGCGTTTATCCCTATGTCCAGCAGGCGGCTGGGTTTGCTGGACGCGAGGCCATGCAGCGCAGCTACGCCCGCCGGGACACTCTCGATGGTTGCTATGAGGCCCCATGGGGCCGACCGCTGCGGGCGCAGCGGCGATTGTCCGTTCCCAATCCCCCGTCCCCAAGGACAAGGAGACCTATACAAATGTGGCTGCCATATCCACACTGGTTAAGCGCCGGTGACAACGCTTGGCAGATGACCGCGGCGACGCTGGTCGGTCTGATGAGCGTTCCCGGCCTCGTCGTGCTCTATGGCGGCGTGATGCAGAAGCGTTGGTCGGTCAACAGCATGATGCTGACGTTCGCCGCGTTCGCGGTCGTGCTCGTCGTATGGGTGCTGTGGGCCTTCAAGATGGGCTTCGGCACGCCGTGGCACGGTCTATCCCACTCGCCCACGAACTTCTTCGGGAGCTTCATCGGGATCCCGGGAGAGATCCTCGGAAGCCACGCGGAGCAGGGGCAGGCGGTGATACCTTCGGCCACAACGGGGCCGGCGTTCGCCTTCCCACAAGCCACCCTGGCTTACTTCCAGTTCGTGTTCGCCGGGATCACGCCGATCCTGATGCTCGGCTCGGTACTCGGGCGCGTCAACTTCAAGGCGTGGATCCCGTTCGTCGCGCTGTGGTCATCGATCGTCTACACCGTTGACGCCTTCTGTATCTGGGGCGGTGGCTTCTTTGCCGCCCACGGTGCGGTCGACTTCTCCGGTGGTTACGTGATCCATTTGTCCGCCGGCGTGTCCGGGTTCGTGGCCGCGGCGGTGATCGGGCCAAGGTTGCAACGCGACCGTGAGATCGACGCACCGAACAACGTGGCCATGGTCGCGGTTGGTGCGGGGTTGCTGTGGCTGGGCTGGAACGGCTTCAACGGTGGAGACCCGTACTTCGCCGGAGCGTCGGCCTCCGCCGCGGTGCTCAACACCAACCTGTGTACCGCGGTGGCGTTCCTGGTGTGGGTGGCCTGGGACTACATGACCGGCCGCAAGCCGGGCCTGATCTCCGGTGTGAACGGGATGATCGTCGGGCTCGTGGCGATCACACCGGCGGCCGGCTACGTGAACGGCTTCGGAGCGATCTGCTTAGGCGTGATCGCATCGACGGTCGTCTACTTCGCGCTCAACTACATGAGCCGGTTGCGGCCCTTCCGCAACGTCGACGACACCCTGGGTGTGGTGTACACCCACGGCATCGCCGGACTCATGGGCGGGATCCTGACCGGCTTCTTCGCCGACGGCGCGATGACGGTCTATCCCGGCGTCGGCAAGACGGCCAGCATCGCCGCCACCGGTGTGCTGTACGGCAACTGGACGTTGCTGAAATGGCAGGTGTTCGCCGGTGCGTTTGTGATCGCCTGGTCGGCGGTCGGCACGTTCGTCCTCCTGAAGCTCGTCGGGCTCTTCATCCCCTTGCGGATGTCCGAGGAGAACATGGAGATCGGGGACACCGCCGAGCACGGACACGAGGTGTACCCGTCCGACATCCCGTCGCTCGGGTACCCAAATGGGGTTCCAGGTTTGGGGTCTGGAACCGGTCAGGCGACACCGACGCCTGCGTGAGGAGGCTGTTCTCGGTGAACCCGGTCGACTCGCCCCGCCCTCTCCGCATGCGCGGCGAGCATGCAGCGCGCCCGGGCACTTGAGAACAGCCGACAGCCGGCAACGGATCGGGGAGCGGAATCATCCGCTCCCCGATCCACGCCGCTGACCCTCGTTGCCGGAGCGGTCGCCGGCGACGACCTGGTGAGCATCGTCGCCGCGGTGGCGCAGGCTCTGGAGTGCCCGGTGGCGATCGCGATACCCGCGCTCGGCGAACCGGTCGTGGGACCGGCGGGCTCGCTCGAGAGCGAGCACGCGCTCCAGATCGGAGCCCACGCCGCGTCGCTGATCAGCGGTAACGTCCCCGCCGCGCCGGCGATCGTCGCCGATGCGGTGGCGGTACAGATCGGTAAGCAGACCGTCGGCATCGTCGCCGCCACGGATCTCGGAACACCACCGCTGGTCAAGCCAGCCGCCGACCGCCGCGCATGGCTCGAGGCCGCAGCCGCCGCCGCCTCGGTCACCACCCTTATCCGCGAGGCGCACGGCATCGAGGAGCGCGGCACCAGCCAGCGGCTCCTGAGCGAGCTCGCCAGCGGGCTTCCCAATGACCTTCCCGCCTTCCTCTCCCGCGCGCGCCGCCTGGGGCTCGAGCTCGGCACCGGGGCGGTGGCCATCTGCGCGCGCCGTGGCTCCGAGGGCAACGGCATGGCACCGGGGCTGGACCCCGGCGACCGCGAACTGATCGATGAACTTCAGCGGGGCGTCGGCGTACTCGTGGCCGAGGTCGGAGGCGATCAGATCCTCGCTGTGGCCCAGTCGACAGGCACTGCTGCTGAGGAGCTCGCCAGCGACCTGCGCGCCCGAGGCCTGATCGTCGCCGTCTCAAGCCCGCGGCGCGACCCGGCACAGCTTTACCAGGCCGTGCGCGAGGCCCAGCTCCTCGCCGAACTGGCATCGGCCCCCGACCCCCAGCCGGCCGGGCAGGAGGAGACATACCGTCTGCTGATCAGGGTGCTCCTGCAGGACCGCGAGGAGCTCGAGCAGCTGCGTGCCCAGACGATCTCGCCGCTGGCCGCCTACGACCTCCGTCACGACACCGAGCTGCTGGGCACGCTGATGGCGTTCCTGGCCCACGACGGCTCGACCACCGAGACCGCCGACGCCATGCGCCTGCACCGCCACACCGTGGGGTACCGGCTAGCGCGCGTGCATGAGGTCTCGGGACTATCGCCGTACGAGTCAGACGGGCGCGAGCGCCTCAGCCTCGGCATCAAGGCGGATCAGATCCTCGACGCTGAGCGCCGCCTGCAGCCAGTACCACTAAATCAGTAGCCTTAGTGGCATCCAGCCTGAGCGCTCCTATCTGGTCTGCGCCACCCAGCGCAGCGGCTCCACCCTTCTCTGCGAGCTCCTGAAGGAGACGGGCGTCGCCGGCCGTCCCGAGGAGTACTACGAGGCCACTCGGGACACCGGGCTTCCCCCCCACCCCGGCGATTATCTGCGGGGGCTGCCCCCCACCGGGGCAAGAATCCGTAAGGATCCCAGTCCCTCCGAGGCTCCGGCGTACTCCTCCCTTGAAGGCCTCGTCAGCTACCGCGAGCACCTGGATCGCAGCTTCAAACTGGGCACGACCGACAACGGCGTGTTCGGCGCAAAGCTCATGTGGAACCAGATCTCCGAGCTAGAACAGCTGGCCGGGCAGCTGCCGGAATACTCGGGATTGCAGGGTCTCCGATTGCTGGAGCTTGTCTTCGGCGACCCGGCCTACATCTGGGTCTCGCGCCGGGACAAGATTCGCCAGGCGGTCAGCATGTGGCGAGCCCTTCAGACGCGCAGCTGGCGCCGCCGCGAGGACAACGACAACTCCGAGCTCGTCTACCGCTACGAGGGAATCGACCACCTGGCGCGCATGTTCGACGAACAGGACCGAGCCTGGGCCCGGTTCTTCGCAGACCACGGGATCGACGCCCTGGCCATCTCCTACGAGGACGACCTGGAGCGAGATCGCACCGGCACGCTCCGGCGGGCACTTACTCATCTCGGGCTAGAACCCCCAGCGGGATGGCGCGCCGAGGATCCCATCGAGCGGCAGTCCGATGAGCTGTCTGACCAGTGGGTCGCCCAATATCATCGAGATCGGGCGCAGCGGGGTTCTGACTCCACCTCGCCCGTGTTCACATCGTCCTGACCCGGCCAGTCGGCCGCGTCGGACCGTAACTTCGCTGATCCGTGCCACCCAACATTCTCTACCTCAACTCGCACGACACTGGCCGCTACGTCCAGCCCTACGGCAACGCGATCCCCACCCCCAACATCCAGTGGCTCGCCGACCAGGGGGTCATGTTCCGCAACGCCTTCTGTGCGGCGCCGTCGTGCTCGGGCAGCCGGGCCGCGCTCTTGACCGGAAGCTACTGCCACCAGAACGGGATGATGGGTCTCGCGCATCGCGGCTGGACCCTTCACGACAACGATCAGCACATCGTGCGCACTCTGTCTGACGCCGGCTACCACTGTGAGCTGATCGGCGAGCAGCACGTCTCGGCCAGCCCCGATGACCTTGGTTACGACGTGGTTCACGAGATCGACGACACGCTGGTCAGCTCGGTCGCGCCCGCGGCGATCTCCGCGCTGGGCGGCGACATCCCGCAGCCGTTCTTCATGTCGGTCGGCTTCTTTGAGACCCACCGCAGCTTTTTTGCCCCGAGCTCGGTGCGCGATCGCGTCTACTCGCTGCCGCCCCCGTTCCTGCCCGACACGCCCGAGATTCGCGAGGACATCGCCGCTTACAAGGCAAGCGCTCGCTCGCTCGACCACGGCGTCGGGAGCGTGCTGAACGCGCTGCAGGAGACGCGGCTGGACGAGCGAACGCTCGTGATCTTCACGACCGACCACGGACTCGCCTTCCCGACGGCCAAGGCGAGCCTGCTCGATCGCGGGATCGGCGTCAGCCTGATCCTCCGGGGGCCAGGGTTCGCCGGCGGGCGCGCGCTCGACGAGCTCGTCTCGCACCTCGACATCTTCCCGACCGTGTGCGAGATGGCCGACGTGCCGACGCCGCCGTGGGCGCGCGGCCGCTCGCTGGTGCCGCTCGTCGCGGGCGATGAGGAGCCCGGGATTCGCTCGGCGATCTTCGCCGAGCTGACCTACCACGCGGCGTACGAGCCGCAGCGGGCGATCCGCACCGACCGCTACAAGTACGTCCGCCGGTTCGACGATTACCCCTATCC
>JBAPXO010000131.1:0-4440 GCA_049284255.1 Solirubrobacteraceae bacterium
CGTTTATCCACGCCAACGCCAACACGATCATCACGGCGGAGGTCGCGGCGCTGCTGGGGCTCGGGCTCAACGAGGGCGCCTACATGGCCGAGATCGTCCGCGCGGGCATCATCTCGGTTCCCGAGGGCCAGACCGAGGCCTCCCAGTCGCTCGGTCTCAGCCGCCTGCAGACGATGCGGCTGATCGTGCTGCCCCAGGCGATGCGAGTGATCCTGCCCCCGACCGGCAACGAGACGATCTCGATGCTCAAGAACACCTCCCTGATCAGCGTCACCGCCTACGCCGAGCTGCTCTATGCCACCCAGGAGATCTCCGACGTCAACTTCCGGCCGATCCCGCTCCTGATCGTGGCCAGCATCTGGTATCTGGCGATGACCAGCCTGCTCTACGTCGGGCAGTACTTCATCGAGCGACGCTATGGGCGGGGCTTCTCTCGGGCCGAGCGAGCCACGATGCGCGAGCGATGGTTGGGGCTGGGCGCCGGGAGCATGGCGCGATGACTGAGTCGATGGTCAAGGCCGAGGCCGTCCACAAGAGCTTCGGACGCCTCGAGGTGCTCAAGGGAATCGACCTGGAGGTCCAGCGCGGTCAGGTCATGTGCATGCTCGGACCCTCGGGCTCAGGGAAATCGACGTTCCTGCGGTGCATCAACCACCTGGAGAAGATCAACAGCGGCTGGCTGTCTGTGGACGGCGAGCTCGTCGGCTACCGGCAGTCGGCGGACAAGCTCTATGAGTTGCGAGAGAACGAGGTCGCGCGCAAGCGGTCCGAGATAGGGATGGTCTTCCAGCACTTCAACCTGTTTCCGCACATGACCGCGCTTGAGAACGTCACCCTCGCCCCCCTCAAGCTCAAGAAGGGCAGTCGCGATGAGGTGCGCAGCCGCGCGCGAGATCTCCTGACCCGGGTGGGACTCGCCGACAAGCTCGACGTCTACCCGGTCGCGCTCTCCGGCGGTCAGCAGCAGCGGGTGGCGATCGCTCGGGCGCTGGCCATGCAGCCCAAGCTGATGCTCTTCGACGAGCCGACGTCGGCGCTGGACCCCGAGCTCGTGGGCGAGGTCCTCGACGTCATGCGCGGACTGGCCCGCGACGGGATGACGATGGTCGTCGTCACCCATGAGATCGGCTTTGCCCGCGAGGCCGCCGACACCGTGGTGTTCATGGATGAAGGCGTGATCGTGGAGGCGGGAAAGCCCACCGACGTCTTCAACAACCCCCAGCACGAGCGCACCCGGGCCTTCCTCACCGCGGTTCTCTAGACGCGGTACCGCAGCGCTCCGCAATCGCGACCATCGGTAACGTAAAGACCATGGCCACCGCCGATGACCACCGCACGATCGCGCCGATCGTCGGCCCCGACGATCCCCGCCGTTTCACCGACTCCGGGATCGAGATCGAGCAGCTCTACGACGAGTCCGATCTCCCCCAGGATCTGGACAAGCGTCTGGGCGAGCCCGGCGAGTACCCGTACACGCGCGGGGTTCACGCCGACATGTACCGCAAGCAGCTGTGGACGATGCGCCAGTACGCCGGCTACGCCTCGGCCAAGGAGTCAAACGAGCGCTACCGCTTCCTGATCGAGCACGGCTCGACCGGTCTGAGCATGGCCTTTGACCTGCCCACCCAGCTCGGGCTGGACTCCGACGACCCCCGCTGCCTGGGGGAGGTGGGCCGGACCGGAGTGGCGATCGACAGCATCGACGATATGCGCACGGCCTTTGATCAGATCCCACTGGATCAGGTCTCGACCTCGATGACGATCAACGCTCCGGCCAGCGTGCTCCTGCTGCTCTACGAGCTGGTCGGCGAGGAGCAGGGGGTGAGCTCGGAGCAGCTCCGGGGCACGACCCAGAACGACATCCTCAAGGAGTACATCGCGCGTGGGAACTTCATCTACCCGCCCGAGGGCGCAATCCGCCTGACGACCGACCTCTTCGCCTACTGCAACGAAAACGTTCCGAAGTGGAACACGGTCTCGATCAGCGGCTACCACTTCCGTGAGAAGGGGTGCTCGGCGGTCCAGGAGGTCGCCTTCACGCTGGCCAACGGGATCGCCTACGTGCAGGCCGCGCTCGATGCCGGGCTGGAGATCGACCGCTTCGCCCCTCGGCTGGCCTTCTTCTTCAACGGTCACAACAACGTCTTTCAGGAGATCGCCAAGTTCCGGGCCGCTCGGCGCATGTGGGCGCACATCATGCGCGAGCGTTTCGGCGCCCAGGACGAACGCTCCTGGCGTCTGCGCTTCCACACCCAGACCGGCGGGGTCACGCTCACCGCTCAGCAGCCCGAGAACAACATCGTCCGCGTCGCCCTGCAGGGCTTTGCCGCGGTCTGCGGGGGCACGCAGTCGCTGCACACCAACGGCTTCGACGAGGCGCTCGCGCTGCCGACCGAGCGGGCCGCCCGGATCGCGCTGCGCACCCAGCAGATCATCGGCTACGAATCGGGCGCGGCCGACACCGTCGATCCGTTCGCTGGTTCCTACTTCGTCGAGTCCCTCACCGACGAGATCGAGCGCCGCGCCCAGGAGCTGATCGACAAGGTCGACGAACTCGGCGGCTCGGTGCAGGCGATCGACTTCATCAAGAACGAGATCGAGGAGTCGGCGTTCGGCTACCACGAGCGCTATCGAACTGAGCAGGACATCGTCGTCGGGGTCAACAAGTTCGTCCAGGACTCTCCGGAGGTTCCCGACATCCTGCGCGTCGATCCCGAATCAGAGCGCCAGCAGGTGGAACGGCTGAAGGCGTTCAAGGAGAACCGGGATGCCTCGCTCGTCGAGCGCCGGCTGGAGGAGATCCGCGAAGGCGCTCGCGGGACCGACAACATGCTCCCCGTGCTCCGTCAGGCGCTCAAGGACCGGTGTTCGATCGGCGAAGTGTGCGGCGCGATGCGCGATGTCTTCGGCGATTACAAGCCCAACTATTGATGCTGCTCGCCCCGGCCGTCGCCTTCGTCGACCTCGTGCTCGCCGTCCACATCCTGGCGGTGGTCATTGCCTTCGGTTCCATCTTCGCATTCCCGATGCTGTTCACCGCCGCGCGGCGGCTGGACCCGAGCGTCCTGCCGTGGCTGCTGCGCGCCCGCCAGACGGTCGGACGCTACCTGGTCAATCCGGGCCTGCTGATCGTGCTCGTGGCCGGGATCTACCTGGCCACCGACGAGCACCAGTGGAAGGCTTTCTACGTCCAGTGGGGGCTGGGCGCCGTCGTCGTCATCGGAGCAATCGAGGGCGCGCTGATCGTCCGCCGCTCCGGCCGGCTGGCCACGATCGCCGAACAGGATGTGGCCTCGACCTCGGTGCCCGGGGGCGGACGGCGGACCAGTGCCACCTGGAGCCCAAAGTTCGCCTCGGGCTTCCGAGTCCTCACGGTCGCCGGTGTCGTGGTGCAGCTCATCGTGATCGTGACCATCTTCCTGATGGCCACCCACGCCGGCGCCTGACCCGCGCCGCCGGCGGCGCTCAGAGGCTGTCTCAGGCCCAGGGAAGGAACTGCGACGGCTCGCGCGCGACGCCCTCGTTGAGCGCGGCCCGCTGCCAGGGATTCACCTGGGGCTCGGGCTCGGCGGGCGCCGGAGCGGTTTCGCGCATGAAGCGCTCGAGCGCCGCTACCACGGCCGCGGCCTCCTCCGGCGAGGCGCCGGGCGCGACGATCGAGAGCTGCGGGCGCCGGTTCATCTGAGTCCCCACAGTATCGTGCGCGCCCGTGCCATCGATCCCCGTGCTCGACTACGACGCGGTGCTCGCCGCGGTCTCGCCGGCTGAGGCGATCGACCGCGTCCGCGACGCGTTTGGCCGTTTCGCTACGGGCGAGTGGGTGATGCCCGCCAAGGTCTATCTCCAGAGTCCGCCCTATGGTGACTTTCGCGCCATGCCTGCCCTCGGGGGCGGGCTCGCGTTGTTGAAGTGGATCACCTCGTTTCCCGCCAACCCATCTCGTGGGCTGCCCACCGTCAACGGGGTGATCTGTCTGTCGGATGCCGTCACCGGCCAGCCATCGATGCTGCTCGACGCGCGCTCGGTCACCGCTCTGCGCACTGGGGCGGTGGCCGCGGTCGCGACGCAGACCCTTGCCCGCGCAGACGCTCGCTCGGTGGGGCTCATCGGCTGCGGGCTGCACGGAGCATGGACGGCGCGGTGCCTGGCCGCCGCGGGCTACGGGCCCGGCGTGTGCTTTGACCCTGACCCCGACGCGGCTCGCGGGCTGGCCGCCGAGCTGAACTGGGACGCGGGCTCTCGGGAAGACGCCCTGGCCTGCGACATCGTCTGCTGTGTGACTCCGGGAGCCGAGATCGTGGTGCAGGCCGGCGACCTGCACCCGGGACTTCACCTCAACATGCTCGGCGCCGATGGGCCCGGCAAGGCCGAGGCCTCGACCGAGGCCGTGGCCGCGTGCGAGCTCTACTGCGACGAGTGGGAGCAGGCCTCCCACGGCGG
>JBAPXO010000132.1:0-2468 GCA_049284255.1 Solirubrobacteraceae bacterium
GTCAACAGCCTGCTGCGCTCGAGCGCCGCGCAGATCAGCGAATCCGCCCTCGCCAAGTACGGGCTCTACCGGCCGTTTGATCCCTCAGACGATCCCGGCAACACCGAGGTCAACCACGTGCAGTTGATCCCCGGGAGCGGACCGTTGACGCTCGCTCAAGCGACCGCCGATTACGACCCCGACCCGACCTGCAAGTAGTGCGTCTGAGCGCGTCGCCGGGCGCGCCGCCTGAGAGACTCGCATCCATGTTCGAGCTGCGTGCCTTCGATCGCGCCGACGAGCCCGCCGTGCTGCGGTCGCTCGAGGCCCGCGACCGCGCCGACTTCGGCGATCCCGTCATCAGGCGCGAGGTGCCGCTCGGAGAATGGCGAGATCGCGAGTTTGACCCCGCCAACGCGGTCGTCGCTGTCCTGGGGGGCGAGGTCGTGGGCTACGCGGTGCTCGATGCTCATGGGGGGTTCTCGTTTCTGGACCCCGCACATGAGGATCCCGGGATCGAGGCTGAGCTCGTGGCCTGGGTGGAGCGCCGCGCCCGCGAGATGGGCCGGAGGACGTGCCAGCAGCTGATCGCCGGCGGCGACGCCGGCGCGCAGGCGACGCTGACCGACGCCGGGTACGAGCGAGCGCGCAGCCTGCTGCTGATGGACATCGAGCTCGCACGCGCGCCTGCGCCTCCAGCGCCGCCTGACGGGATCACGCTGGCGCCGCTGGAGATCGAGCGCGACGGTGAGGCCGTCTACGCCGCCGACGCGGAGGCGTTCGCGGCCGACCCCGCGTTCATCCCCACGCCCTGGCCGTCCTTCCATGACCGGGAGTTCGCCGACCCTGAGCTCGTACCGGCGCTCAGCCGCGTGGCCCGCCGGGGCGCGGCGATCGCCGGATACGCCACGTGCCGCCGGCAGACCAATCAACGCGGTTATGTGGAGATTCTCGGCGTCGTCGAGGCCGAGCGCCGGCGGGGCCTGGGCCGCACGCTGCTGCTGGCCGTCTTCGACGCCTTCGCCGCTGCCGGCTTGACCCGCGGACGTCTCATGGTGGCAAGCGACAACCCGCGTGCGCGTGCCCTCTATGAGAGCGTGGGGATGGCGCCCGTCCACGAGCTGGTCGTGCTCGAGCGCACCCTTTAGAGCGAGCGCTCAGGACTTTGGCGCCGATATAGGGGACAAAGCTCCTGATGCCCGGGAGGCCGGAGCCGGCGGATTCTCGGCTAGCGTGAGCGCCCCGCGATGACGCCCGCCCAAGCCCTCCTGCTCGACCTCGACGGCTGCGTGCTCGACTCCCTCCCAGCGATCGCCCGCTGCTGGGCCGAGACGCTGGCCGAGTTTGGCTTCGAGGCGCCAAGGCCCGAGCAGATCCGTCCCTACGTGGGGCCACCCGTCGACGACGCGGCGCGGGCGCTCGTACCCGGCGCCGACGAGCCGACGATCGAGGCCATGGTCGCCGACTACCGGCGCCGGTCGGCGCAGGCCACCGACGTGCTGCCGTTTCCCGGCGTGGTCGAGCTTCTCAGTGAGCTCAGCGACCGCGGGGTGCGGCTCGGCGTCGCCACTTCCAAGTCGATCGAGGTGGCCGAGCCGCAGCTCGATCATCTCGGGCTGCGGAGCTGGTTTGAGTTCCTCGAGGGGACGCGGATTGACGAGCTCGGGACCGATAAGGCCACGATCGTTGCCCGTGCCCTGGGGCGGCTGGCTCCGACCCGGCCGGCGGCGCTGGTCGGCGACCGCGAGCAGGACGTCCGCGGCGCACATGCCAACGCGATCCCCGCGATCGGCGCCCTGTGGGGCTACGGCTCACGCGAGGAGCTCGTTGCCGCCGGGGCCGACGAGCTGGCCCGCACGCCACCGGACGTCGCCCTCCTTATCGCTCGCTGAGAGCGCCTCCCGAGTTCCGTAGCCCGCTTCTGGTCAAGCGGTAGTTTGTGACGAATCGCATACTTGACAAAGTCGATTGACTTTATGTACTTTGATGGACATGAGCACTTCGACCTCAACTCCACCGACGGCGGGAGCATTGCGTGCGGGCGCAAGCTTGGGCGCCAACCGCGAGCTTGCCACACCCCGCGGCTCGCGTCGACTTGGTCTTCGGGGCTGGCGGCGCCTCCTCTCTCCGCTGGCGCTGCTGGTGATCTGGCAGCTGGTGAGCGTGGCCGGACTCGTGTCCGCGACCAAGCTCCCGCCGCCGACCGCGGTCGTAAGTGAGGCGGTCACCCTGATCCGTACGAACTCTCCCGCCTACGGGACGCTCCAGCATGCCCTGCTGGCCTCGCTCGAGCGGTTCGCCGGGGGCTTCTTGATCGGCGCCACCATCGCGCTCGCGTTGGCGATCTTCGCTGGACTGAGCCGATTTGGAGAGGACACGGTCGACCCACTAATGCAGATGATCCGGACCCTGCCCCTGTTCGGGCTGGTGCCCGTGTTCATCGTCTGGTTTGGCATCGGGCAGCTGCCCAAGCTGCTGCTGATCGCGCT
>JBAPXO010000133.1:0-12549 GCA_049284255.1 Solirubrobacteraceae bacterium
ACGCCCGCCTGCAGACCACCGGCGCCGACCCCGCCACCAACGACCTCCCCCACCTCTGGCGCCTCCGCCACACCTGGACCCAGACCCACACCCACGACCCCTACTACAACCCCAACTACCACACCGATCGCGGCGACTTCATCCCGCGCGGTTAGGCATCACGGCAACGGGAATGCGCCCGCCATGAGCTGCGGA
This sequence comes from Solirubrobacteraceae bacterium, assembly GCA_049284255.1. GTDB lineage: Bacteria > Actinomycetota > Thermoleophilia > Solirubrobacterales > Solirubrobacteraceae > Palsa-465. The sequence goes on from JBAPXO010000133.1 coordinate 196, forward strand.
GACCGCTCCATGAGGGCGCCCGTCGCCAATCCGCCTCGTGGATTGATCGTCCGCAGCGCAGGGGACCCTCCCGACTCGATCCGCTGGGCCAGCTCCTGGGGGACGAGCTGCCCACGCCACCCGCGCTCGGCGATCCGGCACCAGAGGTCGTAGTCCTCCATCCCCGCCAGCCGTCCGTCGGTGGCGAAGCCACCCAATTCGCGCAGGCGATCGGTCCGGATCATGGCAGGTGAATGGATGTAGTTGCCGCGGCGCAGCCGCCCGGGATCCCAGCCCAGGTAGCTCATCAGGTAGTCCCCCCCGGCGGCGACAAACGCCTCCACTTCGCCGGTGACCTCTTGGATCGGATAGACGAAGGTCGCGTCCTCCAGTGCATCGAGAGTTCCGACGAGCACGCTGAGGCACGACGCGTACAGGCTCTGGCCGGGATCGAGAATGAGGAGATACCGCCCCCGGGCGAAGTCCAGGCCAATATTGCGGGCCGCTCCGGACCCGAGATTCGCCACCGGTGCGAGGAGCCGGCTGGGCACCCGCGGATGGGTGACCATCCAGCGCCGGACCGCCCGCAGCGTCCGGTCGCCGCTGGCGGCGCCGACGGCCAGGAGCTCGAAATCCCGCTGGCGGCCCTGCGCCAGCGACGCAAGCGTCGCAAGGGTCGACCCGCGATCGTCGTCGAGGACGGTCAGGACGGTCAGCCGCGGCCGACGGTGCGCGCCCCACGAGGGACTCTGGTGGATCAGCCTGATCGGGCTGTCGTGAGCGGCGGCTCGAACCGACTCCTGGAGCACGCCCAGCTGGCGACGGACCTCAAACAGCTCCCGCCGAGCGTCGCTCAACTCCCGGCGCATCGACTGGACCTCGTCGGCAACCCGCTGGTCGGCCGTAGAGCGGCCGCTGGCAGGCACCGCCGGCAGCGGCGAGCCAAGCGCCGCCCCGTGAGGCACCGGAACGCCGACCAGCTCCACCACCGCCGCCCGGAGCACGGAGACTGAGAGGCCGAACGGAATCCAGGCGCTCAAGCGCTCGTAGGCCTGCATCCGCAGGCGGGTCAGCCTCTCCTCGTCGCGAATCAGCGCCTCGACGACGAACGGAAGCGCGTCAGGACTGGCCACGAGCAGATGCTCACCGGCAACCAGGGGGGCGATGCCGACGGAGTGCTCGCTGACGACGACCGCCCCCGCGTGAATCGCATCGAGTGCTCCCCGCCAATCAAAACGCGGGTCATCGCCGTGGTGGATGCTGATCAGCACCTTCGTCTGGGCTAGGAGAGGCCACCTGGTCTGGGCCAGAAACGAGCTGGAGTCTCCGGGATTCGGGATGTCTTCGGATATCTGGAGCAGGCAGTTCCTCCGGGAGAGCACGCGCGCGGCGCGGCCGAGGTACTTCGCCCTGCGCAAGCTATGCGCCCCGAGAAACATCACGTCGAGTGGCCGTGGCGTCTCCGGATCGAAGTGGTCCAGCGACTTCGAATAACCCGGCCGCAACAGCCGCGCGAGAATGCCCGCGCGGTGCAGTGCGATCACTGAGCGCTGGTCCAGCGCGAACACTGCCCCGGCACGGCGGAGCAGCTCGAGGTGGTCCTGGGCGGGCGGCGTCAGCTCGCGGTCATCAGATAGGAAGATCGTCCGTTTGAGGATTGGGTCAGCAGGCAGCGCCTGCTCACCCTGGGCGCGCACGAACTCGCGCGGACCGAGCAGGAGGTACACGCGATCCGGCTGCCATTCGGGGAAAGCGCCGAACGACAGCGAGGAGGGAACCCCCTGAAGGTCAAGCTCATGCTGGAGGGTTACGGCCAGCTCGCGCACCGGATAGTGCGGCGCCGCAGACATCACGAAAGCCACCTGGGGCATGGCGGGCGATCCTACCGGCTGCCGTCGGGGCTGACGTCCCAGCCGATAGCCTGTCGACCCATGGAGATCGACCTCGCTGGAACCAAGGACGGAATCTCTGAGCGATTCGCACCGGATCAGGACCGGGGCCGGCTGATCGAGGTCGAACACGTCTCCCGATACCTGTGGGCGGCCCAGGCCGCGAGAGGACGCACCGTTCTCGACGCGGGCTGTGGCACGGGGTATGGGAGCCGCCTGCTGGCCGCTGGCGGTGCACGCGAGGTGGTTGGCATCGACATCGCCGAAGCGGTCCTGGAAGCGATCGCCCCGACGATGCCGGACTCGGTCCGCCTCCAGATGGGCGACTTGCGTCAGCTGGAGCTCGACGACGACAGCTTCGACCTCATCGTCTGCTTCGAGGTGATCGAGCACTTCGAAGACCCGTCCATCGTCCTTGGCGAGCTGGTCCGCGTTCTTGCCCCGGACGGCCTGCTGCTCATCTCCTCGCCCAACCGCGGCGTGTACCAGGCCGGCAATCCGCACCACTTCCACGAATTCCGTCCCGATGAGCTCGAGGCGGCGCTGACCGCGCGGCTGCGTAACGCTCGGCTGATCAGGCAACACGACTACGTGGTCTCCGCGTTGTTTTCCGATGCCGCGTATGCGCAGGGGGACGGAGAGGCCGTGGAGGACGTGCAGCTGCGCAAGCTGGTCGCCGGACACCCCGGCGAGGAGGTCTACACGATCGCCATGGCGAGCGACGGGGATCTGCCGGAGCTCCCCCAGCTCGCGACGATGACCGGCACGCTCGAGCTCACCGAGTGGCTCTCGGTCTTCGACACCCAGACCAATGCGATCACCGATAAGGACAACTACATCGGGGAGCTGGAGGCGCGGCTGGCGGAGCGTGACCGCCTGGCGACGCTCCTGTTGGATGCCGAACAGCGGCTCGCTGAGGTTCCGACCCTCAACCTTCGCGTCGCAGATCTCGAGTACGAGCTCGCCACGGCGCGCGCCGACGCGGCGACGGCTCGTCGACAGGCTCAGGAGCTTGATCAAATGCTCATGTACGGCCGACGGGTGCTCAGGCATGTGCGACCGGTGATCAAGCCGCTCCGTAAGGCGCGGAGACTCCTCCGCGGCTAGCCGTGCGGCGCTCCGCGCTGGACGGCAGGCGACAGGGGCGGTTCACCGACCTCCCCCGCCGGATCTACCTGACCTACCGCTATCGGGGGTTCTCCGCTGTCGCGTATCAGACCCTGATCTTTCCCCTGCGGATGACGCCCCTGGATCGGGTGCTTTCGCTGGGACCGGGCTCGGGGCGGAGGTCGGCGCAGGCACGGCGCTGGTACCGGCGGCATGGGCAGCCGGTGACGATCGTTATTCCCAGCTACCAGGACGCGACGCTGGTCAGACGGCTGGTGGACAAGATCCGCCGGACCACTGACCGCGGCCGCGTCCGGATCGTCGTCACCGACGACGCCTCAGGGCCCGGTCACATCACCGCCTTAGACCGGATTGAAGGGGTCGAGCTGGTGCACGGAACCGAGAACGGTGGCTTCTCAGCCAACGCCAACCGCGGGCTGCGCGCGGCCGGCTCGGACCACGACGTGATCCTGCTCAACTCGGATGTCATCCCGCTGCGGGGGTGGCTGGAGAGCCTGCAGTACGCGGCGCTGCGAGATCCCAGGGTTGGGATCGTCGGCGCCAAGCTTCTGTATCCCGACAATCGGATCCAGTACGCGGGCACGATCCGCAACCCTCAGGCGCCGGAGTGGTTTGACCACCGCTACCGCTTCAAGCCCGCCGATTGGGGTCCGGCGGACGTCGCCGGCCCGACGCTCGCCGCCACCGGCGCCTGCATGTACATCCGTCGCGAGGTGATCGACCGGGTCGGCTTGCTCGACGAGGCGCTGCCGATGGCCTACGAGGACGTCGACTACTGCCTGCGCGCGTGGCGGGCCGGCTACCAGGTCGTATACGCCCCGTCCGCCCAACTGCACCATCACGAATCGGTCACGCGCGGCACCGAGCTCGGCCAGCGCGAGCGGGCGTCACAGCGGGTGTTCTGGCAACGCTGGGCCCGCTTCTTCGACGCCCGCCCGGTACTCACCTCGGAGGGTAAGCTGCGCATTGTCTATGTGACGGAGGACACAATCGTCAGCGGAGGACTCCGGGTCGTCTTCGAGCACCTCAACGGCCTGGCCGGGCGAGGGCACGATGTCCAGCTGTGGACACTTGGCGACGCGCCAGATTGGTTTGATCTCCGCTGCCCGGTCCGAAGCTTCAGGAGATATACAGAGCTGGAGGCCGCGCTGTCACCGCTTGAGGCGATCAAGGTCGCGACCTGGTGGAAAACCGCGACCTCGGTTTGGCGCGCGAGCGTGGTCAACGGCATACCGGTCTACTTCGTCCAGGACATCGAGACCAGCTATTACCGCGATGATCCCGACCGCCGGTATGAGGTGCTCAACTCGTACCGGCCCGAATTTCACTTCCTGACGACGTCATCGTGGAACCGTGACCACCTGCGCGAACTCGGACTGGATGCCGAGGTGATCTCACCGGGGATCGATACAGACACGTTTCACCCCGCTCTGCAACCCCACCGTCGCGACGACATGGTGCTCGCGCTCGGCCGCTCCAACCCGCTCAAGAACCTGCCGCTGACGCTCGCGGCGTGGCGGCGGCTGCCAGAACCCCGTCCCGAGCTGTGCCTGTTCGGCAACGAGCCGGAGCTTGCTCGGGATCCCGGAATACGGTACGTGACCTCTCCGTCCGATCTGCAGGTCAACGAGCTCCTCAACCAGGCCACGGTGTTCCTTCAGACCTCGGTACATGAGGGCTTCTGCCTTCCTGTCCTGGAAGCGATGGCCACCGGCGGAGCGGTCGTCTGCACCGATGCTCACGGCAACCGGGACTTCTGCGCCGACGGTGAGAACTGCCTGATGCCCGGTTTCCAGCCGGCGGCGTTGGCTGCCGCTGTCACGCGGTTGCTCCGCGACGCCGCGCTGCGCTCCCGTCTGGGCGAAGCGAGCATCGCGACGGCCGGCCGCTATGACTGGGGCACGCGCGTTGATGCCCTTGAGCGGTTCATGCTCGCGGTCGTGCGGTCCCCGGGAGTGGTCTCATCCCGCTACGCCGCGCCCGGTCCGCGTCCTTTGCCGTAGCCCTCCGAGAATGGGTCGCGTTTCCTGCGGCGCGTCGCGCTGCCAGAGCGCGTCAGCGCGTTAGCGCAGCTCAGTCAGATCCCATACCGCCAGCCGCTTATCGTCATAGCCGGATTCCGGTGGGGTCTCCACCAGCCAATCGAGCGGAGGCGGCATCGACAGCGGCGGCAACCGCAGGTTCACAGGGCGCCAGTCCCCGAGAGCGATCGGGCGGTTCTCACGGCGATCGACGAATGTGCCGGCCATCAGGTAACGCGCTCCGCTCCCGATGATCGCCTGCATCGCGGTCACGAGGTCATCGTCTGGGAAATGGATCAGCACATCACGGCAGAGCACGAGATCAGCCTGGGGTAGCGGATCGCGGGTCACGTCCCTCTGGAGAAAGTGCCGGCGAGAGTTGCCGTACTCCAGTCGGTTGTTCAACACGACGTCAAAGACAACATCAACACCGACGTAGAGATCCGTTCCCAACTCGACGTCACGCATCCAATTGAAGTCGCCACAGCCGATGTCGAGAAGGCGGTGAACGCCGAGCCTGGCCAACAGCTCGGGAAGCTCGTGCTGGAGCTGCGTCGTGTGCTCACGCTGTGACCCCGGCCCAGAGCTCGACTCGCCACCCACGCGCCATAGCTCGCGTTCGTAGATATCGGTGAACACCGCGCGGTGTGACGACGTGCCCACCTCGCGCTGCCGCGCCCACCCACGAGCGCGCTTGGTGCTCCGCGGCGGCGAAACGACCGGACCGGTCGCATCGACGACGCTGTCGTCACTGCCGGCCGATCGTCCTCGATCTACCACCGTCGCGTAGACCTGGCGGATCGTCGCCGCATACTCTCCAGGAACGACGTACGGCGTGGCCAGGGATCCTTGTCGCATGTGTCGCAACAACGCGGGCCGCTCGGCGACATGCTTCAGTGCCTCGCCAAGTGCGCTTGGGTCATCGTGACTGAACGTCAGGCCATTCTCACCTTCGCGGATCGCCTCCGTCAATGCCCCGAGCCGAGATGCGATGACGGGAATCCCACGGCTCCACGCTTCGCGCGCCGCCAGCGAATACTTCTCCGGGCCCTGGGAGGCGACGATCAGGAGATCCACATCCGAAAGCAGCAACGAAAGAGCTGCCGGCTCAAAGCTCCCGGCAAGCACGAGCTCGAAGCCGGCGACGCGCGCGGCGCATTGCCTCATCGCCGACGCAAGCTCCGAGTCGATGACCGGGCCGAGGACCAACAGCTGTGTCGAAGCCAGACCCGCGCCGGCGATCGCTTCAACCGCGACGCCGATTCCCTTGGCTGTCCCCACCGGCCCGATCATCGCCAAATTCAGCCGACCCCGTGTCACCGGCGTCTCGCGCAACTCGAGAGGTAATTGCGGCGGCGGCGGCGCGATCGGGGGTGAGACGACCTGCGGCTCGGGGAGACCACAGGTGTCGTGTAGCCACCGGGCAACGAACGGTGAACAGGCGGTGACTGCGTCTGCTTCACGGACCGCCTCCTCAAAGCCTCGTGCCCTCGCCGTGAGTCTGGGTAAGGCATCAGGCAGACCGGCAAAGCAGGTTGCCGCGCATTCACGCCCACCGTTCGGGCCCGCGCAGGACTCACCGGTGTCCTTGCGTAGCAATAGGCGAGGACAGCCTGCTTCGTAGGAGTGCACGTCCACCAGCACAGGCGTACCACGTCGTTGCACGTGTCGAGCAACGTTCGGATGAAGGCCGTGAAGGAGCGTGAAATGGACGATGTCCGGGCGCCACTCGTCGAGCACCTGATCAAGCTGTCGCTCGGTCTCGCGTTCGGTCTCCGGCAGTCCGAGCGGATCCAGAGGTCCGCCGGCGATGGGGAACACGGTCATGCCAAACCGCGACCGCTTCGGCGCCGCCGCGACCTCACGACGGGTTCCCGGCTCCCGTGTCGTGACGGTCGCGACGTCGTCACCCACTTTCCTGAGCTCCGTCGAGAGGCGCGTGATCACCTGCTCCAGCCCGTGCGGGAAGGCGTCTCCCAGGTAGTGGGTGACGATCAGGACGCGCATGCCGGCGGCGACGCGTTCAGCCGCGGAGACGAGCCCGCAACGCCGTCTCGTAGGCCCGAGTCCGTCGACCCCGTACGGCTTTGAGTCCTGGGAGCTGCTGGAGCCTGGTGTACACACGAAACGGCGGACTGCCGACAATCCGATCCAGCCTGACGCGCAGACGTATGAGCTCGTCGCGCAGCAGAGCCGTCTCGGTCCGGTGTCGAGCAACCTCCTCGCGCAGAGCGGCCTGCGCGCGCTCGTGCCGAGCAATCTCTCCGCGGGCACTGCGTTCTCGCTCCTCGCAGCCCGCCCACAGGTCGGCCTCGAGCACCGCAAAGCGCTCGTCGCGCGCCTGCAACTCGTCGCGAGCCCGGATCAGCTGCTCCCGTGCCTCCCGCTCACGCTCTGAGGCAGCACGCAGCACCGATAGCAGCTCAGAGTCGTCTGGTCGGTTCATGGTCGAGCCACAACCAGTTACCGAATCGCCGGTCGGTCAGTCCAGAACAGCGACGGGTAATAGTCGAAGACGACATCATCGAGCATCGCGAAGCGCACTCCGATTCGCAGCATTCGCTCGACGAGGCCACCGTCATGCGCGATTCCGAACAGCCAGTCGGTGGGCTGTAGCGGCAGGTAGCGCAGGCCAGAGTGGATCAGCGAGCTCTGGAGTCCCCAGGCGCCATTCGCCGGCGGGAAACGCCCCACCCTGCCGGATTCCCCGTTTGGCAGGTGCTGTACGGCCCAACCGTACGGGACCTCGGCATGGGCCGTGCGTGCGAGCTCGAGCAACGATTCGACGCATGTTCGTCGTAATGCGTCGTCGTCGTTAACGACCCCGATCCAGCGCCCGCGGGCGAGCGCCAACCCGGTGTTGTGAGGGATGGTCCCACCGACGAGCCATGCGTCCTCGGAACGGTCAGGATATGGCCCGCGGTAGGGAAGGTTGACGAACCGGAGTCGCGTGTCGCCGAAGGATCGAACCACCTCCGCCGCGTCTGCCGACGCGTCGCCGACCACGATGCACTCGAGGCGCTCGTAGGTCTGTGCCAGCATGGACGGCAGGGCGCGCTCGCGCAGCAGCTCGGGACGGTTGTAGGTCGTCACGATGATCGTCACCCGGCTCTGGCTCCTCGAACGCGAGCGCGTAGTCATCGCTGCCGCGCAGGGCCCAGAGACGCTCCCACGACTGGGCGTCTTGATCACGCACCACGCGCAACGTGTCAAGAATTCGCTGATGGTCATCCCGCGCTTGGGCAGCGAGCTCATTGAGCACCCGATCAACGGTGGCAAGTTCGTCGCGGCACGCTCGCACGTTGTCCTCGAGCCGGCGCGAGATTTCGACGGCCTCATGGGCGCGAGAGCGCGCCGCACGAAGATCCGCGCGCGCTGCTCGCACGCGCTCCCACTGGACGCGAAGCTCACGTCGAGGCTCTCTCATCCCACCCACCCCGATCCGTTTCGACAACCCTCATTATCATCCGGTCAGCGCGAAGCTTGGTCCGCCAGCATGACCGATCGACGCGGGGATCTCCGGACCACGTTCGGTTAAGCGCTGGATCGAGACCAATCCTAGATCGAGCGCGCGTCTCAGGCCTAAGGGCCTGGGTCTCGACCGACGGAGCGCCGAGGAACGACGACCTAGAGGTCTTCCGCCACTCGCGGAGCGATGCGGTTGAACACCCAGAAGCCCAGCACGAAGATCGCCACGACGATCGCGACCGGCTCCAAGATGCGGATCTGCCCGCCCAGCAGCGCGCCAACGCTGGGCGTCGCATGGGTGATGAACGCGTGGCGGAACTGCTGGAAGATCACCGCGAGGGGATTCAGCATGTAGATGTGAAGGAGGGCGGGGCTGAGGTGCTGTGCGACAACCGCGATCGGAATGATGATCGGCGACGCATAGAAGATGACCTGGTTGAGCACCTCCCAGATCGGCTGGATATCGCGGAAGTAGACGAACAGCGCCGACACCAGCATGGCGATGCCCGTGCACAGAACCACGAGCATTCCGACGATCAGCGGCACCTCCAGCCACGTCAGCATGGGCCGCACACCGGCGGCGAGCGCGAAGATCGTGACGACGACCAGATTCAGAGACAGGTTGAAGCACGCGAGCAGCACGATCGCCAGGGGAATGGCTAGGCGCGGGAACTGGATCTTGCGCACGAGGGGCTCGTTATCGACTACGCAGCGCACCGCACCCACCGTCGACTCGGCGAAGAACGTGAACAGGACGATCGAGGCAAGCAACTGGGCGCCGTAGAACTGGTAGCTCGGGTCGCCGCCGGAGCCGACGTGCGCCACCTTCGTGAAGAACACGTAGAGCACCAGGAACAAGAGCAGGGGGCGGACGAGCTGCCACAGGTAACCGAGCGCCGAGCCGAAGAAGCGCATCTTCCATTGCATGACGGCGATGTTGAACGTCAGGTGCCAGAACCGGCGCCAGTCTCCGGTCAGCGCACTGGGACCTTGAATAGGTCGACCCAGGAGCTCATACCGAGGCATGGCCTCGTCCGGGCTCACCTCCCTGGCCGGCGCCTCAGTGCTCACGCGCGGGGCCGATCGAAGTCGCCGTACATGACTCGGCTCACGGTTGAGCGAACCGGGAGGTCAACCAGTCCGCCCAGCGCCTGGGGTCCAGTCACGACGAACGAGAAGCTGCCCTCGAAGCGGTCGATCACGTCGAGGCCCGAGCCGCGGTGGGCCAGCTCAATGACTGGTGAATAACGGCCGGGGGCGAGGACGTTGTCGAACCCAAACGAGAACATAACCTCGTCCCCCGCCATGAAGCTGCCCGTGCGCTCGTTCTCGATCCACGTGGTGGCCACGACGACCGCTCGGTGCTCGTCGTTGTAGATGTAAACGCTGGCCACGGGGTCAACGACGTCGACCATGAACATCACTCGCGCGTTGAGGACAACGCTCTGATGCTGGGGAACGGATCCGAGTCGCTCCCCGTTCTCCTTCTCCAGCCAGACTTCAACGACACGTGCTTCGCCGTCGCCGGCGCGCCCGCCTTCCTCGACGCCGATGGACCCAGGATCCCGGCCAAAGTTGAGCTCGAGGTACTTATCGGCCACGTCGTGGGGTTCCCCCAGATGGACAGGATCCCCGCGCTCGAGCAGCAATGCGCGATGGCAGAAGCGTTGCATCGCGCCCATGTCATGGGTAACGAAGATGATCGTCTTCCCACTGTCGCGCAGATCGTTGAACACGTCCATGCACTTCTGCTGGAAGGCGGCATCGCCGACGGCCAGCACCTCGTCGATCATCAGGATCTCGGCGTCGACCTGGATGGCCACCGAGAACGCGAGCCGCACGTGCATGCCCGACGAGTAGTTCTTGAGCTTGAGGTCCTTGAACTCCTCAAGCTCGGCGAACTCGATTACCGCCTCGTAGCGCTTGCGCGCCTCGCGTGGTGAGAGGCCGAGCATGATCCCGTTCGTGACGACGTTGTCACGCGCGGGCATGTCCAGGTTGAATCCGACGCCCAGCTCGATGAACGTCGACAGCCGCCCTCGGCGCCAGATGTCGCCTTCGGCGTGGTAGATCCCGGCCAGGCACTTGAGTAGCGTGCTCTTGCCGCTCCCGTTACGTCCCGCGATACCGAAGAACTCACCGGGCTGCACTGCAAACGATATGTCGTTGAGCGCCTGGAAGGTGTGCCGGCGGATCTTGCGTCGCGGATGGAGGGCCCGCTCCTTGAGCGTGTGGATCTGCTCCTCGGGGACGGTGAACGTCTTGCTGACCGACCGCGCGACCACCACCGGCAGCCGCTCACCGTCAACGGCTGGAGTTGGCATGGACGAGAGGGTAGCTGAGACGCCGTCGAATCCGAGCAAATCGTTTGTGCGCCGCGTTATGCCAGATCGGCGCTTAACGTCGCCGCTCGAGCGAAAGTTCCGCCACCAGGCGCGATGGCAGATGTTCGGAGTGAGCGCCGAGCAACGCTCCGGTAGTGCGCGCGCTGTGGTGCAAGATCGATGTCGCGGCCGCTACGAGCCGCCTCGGACGAGCGGGGCGATCCCCCGGTCCGCGTCCCTCGTGCGCCCAGCGCAAGTCAGCTCCCACGTTGCCGCGGAGATTCCGCGCAGCGTCCCGAACGCTGCCGGAGTGGGCGCGTCCGTACACCTCACGCACCGCGCGGGTCTCGTCAAAGCTGCGCCTGAGCCACTGCCACGGCGAGTACTCGTGCGAGTGGATCACCGCCGCGCCGGGGACATAGACCTTGGCGAACCCCGCGCGCAGCATGTCCTGCGCCAGGAGATGATCTTCCGCGTACGCGATCGTCCGAAACGGCACCTGCTCCCAGGCGGCGCGCGCGACGCACCCGTTGGCATCGGTGAAGAAGCCGAGATGGCCGAGGAAATCCCGAGCCGGTCCGGTTCTCTGGGCCGGATCCAGCACATCGATCCGGGGCCCGCCATCGGAGAACGAGGCAAACCATGCCGTCAGCTCCCGAGCGACGGGCAGACTCGCGTCGGGCGCCGGACGGTAGGGCCCGAAGGCGAGGCCAACGTCAGCGGCGAGGGCGAAGGCGGCGAGCAGGCTCGCCAACCAGTCGTTGCTCGCCGGCACCGCGTCCTGGGTGAGGAACGCTACGTGGGCACCGCGGGCGCGAGACATCAGGAGGTTCCGGGTGCCCCCGTGAGAGAAGCTCTCCCGGGGGATCTCGATGACGTCGCCGTGGTACGAGCGGGCGAGCGCGACCGTCCCGTCCGAGGACCCGGAGTCGCAGACCAGCAGCTGGACCTCTCCCTTCAACTGCTGGTCCCGGACTGCGGCGAGCGTCTGCGCGAACGCGGCTCCGGCGTTCAGGGTGGGGATCGCGACCGTTACCGGGCTCTGCACCAATCCACTCTTCTCGCGCCAGTGGGGATCAGAGCCCAGCCAGAATCGTCCGCAGGCCCTCGCGGAGCTCGACCTGCGCCCGCCACCCCAGCTCAAGGGTGGCCCGATCGATGTCGAGGCAGCTGCGGCGGACCTCGCCCGGACGCTCGGACGCAAACGTCGGCTCCAGCGGCGGCCGCTCGGACGCGTCGCGCAGGGCGTCGAGCAGATCGAGCACGGAGGTCTCCTCTCCGCGACCGATGTTGACCGCCCCCGTGATGTCAGCGTCCGCCGCGAGCAGGTTGGCGCTGACGACGTCGGAGACGTTGACCCAATCCCGGGTCTGGCGCCCGTCGCCGAAGATCGTCGGACGACTCCTGTCGACGAGGTTCCCGCAGAAGATCGCGACTACGCCGGCCTCGCCGTGGACGTCCTGGCGCGGCCCGTAGACATTGCCGTAGCGAAGCGAGATCGTGGACAGGCCGTGCAGACGGGTGTAGAGCCCGCAGTAGCCCTCG
>JBAPXO010000134.1:0-8463 GCA_049284255.1 Solirubrobacteraceae bacterium
ACCCGGGGAAACCCGCGGGAAAGTGCCACAGAAAAGACACCGCCTAAGCCTGGAGCCGCTGCAGAGCCCCAGGCCGGTAAGGGTGAAATGGTGCGGTAAGAGCGCACCGGCGTCGCGGTGACGCGGCGGCCCGGTAAACCCCACCCGATGCTAGGCCAAGCAGGACCGTTCGTAGGTGACCCGCCAAGGTCCGGGTAGGCCGCTCAGATGGATGATTGCTCTCGACAAGATCCGGCTTACAGGCCTGCTACGGAGAAGCCCCGCCCCGGCGGGGTTTCTCTATTTCCCGGCTGATCATCGGTAGCCGCCGCGGCGAGCGGATCTGTACGCTGGACGGCGGCCGGGCGTCCACCGTCCACGTAGCAGTCCAGGAGGAGGGGAAGTTTGTTTGCGAAGTTCTTCGCGCGCCGTTGCGCGCTGAGCGCGGTTGCGCTCGGCTCGGCGGCCGTGACTTTGGCGTTCGCCAGCCCGGCGGCCGCTCGCGACTACTCCATCATCGCGCGGGACATCGTCCCCTCAGGCCAGTACGGCTCGGTCCCGGCGCCGCCGCAGGCCACGCAGCAGGCGCAGATGTACAACGCGCTGACGCCGCTGTTCGATCACGTCACCAGCCAGGACTTGGCAACCGACTTCAAGCCCGATTCGTTGGGGAGCGCCGCCGTTGGGCCGTTCACCGCCGACGCCGTTCCGCACGCGGGCGTGACCGTGCGCCGGGATCCCTACGACGTCCCTCAGATCATCGGCAAGACACGCGACGACGTGACCTGGGGCGCGGGGTGGGTGATCGCCGAAGACCGTGGATTGCTGCTTGAGGAGGCTCGCTACGACTCGCTCCTGGCGGCGATCGACGCGCCGGGACTCACAGCGCTGAACCTGATCTCCACGCTGCAGACCTTCAAGCCGAGCGCGCAGACTGAACGCGAGGTCGCCAAGCAGACGCGCGTCCTGCGTGCGGCGGGCGCCAACGGACGCGGCGTACTGCACGACCTGCGCGTGTACCTGGAGGGCATCAACGCCTATTTCAAGGTCCACGATCCCGGCACCGCGCCGTTCACGCTCACTGACATCTATGCCTTCAACGCGCTAAAGGATCAGTTTGTCGGAGAGGGCGGGGGAGACGAGGCCGTCCGCGACGAGTTCCTCTCGGCGCTGCGCCGACGGCTGGGCCTCAGGAAGGGAACCAAGGTGTTCAACGACCTGCGCGAGGCCAACGACCCCGAAGCCCCGGTGAGCGTCCCTGGCCACGTCCGCTTCCAGGCTCCGCCCAAGAGCACGTCGGGCAATGTGCTGCTGGATCCGAACAGCCTGTCGGCATCGGCGACCAAGGCAGTCGCCGTCGCCGGAAACGTGCGCAACCATGCCTCAAACGCCCTGCTGATCTCGGCAAAACGTTCGTCCACCCATCATCCGATCATGGTCGCGGGACCTCAGATCGGTTACTTCTATCCCGGGCTGACGCTCGAGATGGACCTCGAGGGGCCTGGGATCAGCCAGCGTGGCGTGACCTCCGCGCCGTTCCCGGGCTACGTGTTCATCGGTCGCAATCAGGACTCGGCGTGGTCGCTGACCTCGGCCGGCCTGGATCAGATCGACACCTATGTCGAGACGCTGTGCGGCCACAGCGTGCACCGGTACATATTCGACGGCAAATGTCGTCGGATGCAGTTCTTCAATGCCGGCACGCTCGATCCGGGCACCAAGAAGGCTCGCCGGGTCACCTTCTGGCGCACGGTCAACGGTCCGGTAATCGGCTACGCCCGCAGCCACGGACGATTGGTCGCCCTGGCGCGCAAGCGGTCGAGCTACGGCAAGGATTCGCTCGATCTCCTCTTCTATCGAAAGCTCGCCGACAATCAGGTCCACAACGTGCATCAGTTCTTCCGGGCCGCTGACCTGACCCCGCAGACGTTCAACTCGTTTTACATCGACGACAGGGACATCGGGGTCTTCACAAGCGGACTGGTCCCGATCCGACCCCGCAACGTCGACCCGGCGCTCCCGATCAACGGCAACGGTTCAGAGCAATGGCGCGGCTGGGTCCCGTTCAAGGACCACCCGCAAGGGATCAACCCGCCGAGCGGGGAGATCGTCAACTGGAACAACCGCACGGAGGCCGGCTACGAGGCCGCCGACGACAACTGGGCGCTGGGGTCGGTGCACCGCGTCGACCTGCTGCTGCGAAACCTCGGCCACGGCAAGCGCATCACGCCCGCCAAGATGGTGTCAGCGATGAACGCCGCCGCCACCCAGGACGTGCGCGAGGTCACTTTTGAGCCGACGCTCGCAAAGCTCCTGCGCGGCGGCAGGGCGCCTAGCTCCCGCGACGCCGAGATGCTCGCGCTGCTGAACCGCTGGTATCGCCAGGGAGCAAGCCGGCTGGATTTGACTGGCAACGGCCAGATCACCGCTCCCGGCGCGGCGATCATGGACGCCGCCTGGCCGCGGCTGGCCGATGCCTGGGCCTCCAGCGTCCTCGGATCGCGGCTGAGCAACGAACTGGCCTCGTTCGACACGCGCTTCGAGAGCCCACCCGGCGGCCAGGAAACCGGTTGGTTCATCTACATGCAAAAGGACCTGCGCACGATCCTCGGCGAGAAGGTTCGCGGCAAGTACCACGTGCGCTACTGCGGCGGCGGCAACCTCAGGCGCTGTCGGAAGCTGATGTGGAAGGCGCTCGACGAGGCCGGGAATGCGCTCGCCGCCAAGCAGGGTCCCAACCCCGTCGGCTGGCACTCGAGCGCGACCGCGGAACGGATCTCATTCGTCCCCGGGCTCCTCACCAACCCGGGCACATCGACGCCGTTCACGATCGCCTACACCAACCGGCCGAGCGGCATCCAGCAGGTCATGAGCTTCTCCGGGCACGCTCCGGCGGATCGGGGGAGGTGAGGGCCGGATCGGCGGCGAGGCGCTCCAGCGCCTCGCCGTCGAGCCGGTGAAGCTCCCAGGCGGATAGACGCTGGGCGCCCACCTTGACGTAGAAGTCAAGTGCCGGCGAGTTCCAGTCCAGGGCGTTCCACTCCAGACGGGTGCAGCCGCGCTCCACGGTCAACCGCGCCAGATGGGCGAGTAGCGCGGCGCCGATGCCGGCGCGGCGATGGCGCTCAGGGACGAACAGGTCCTCAAGCCAGATCCCGGGACGGCACTCCCAGGTCGAGAAGGTCCCGTGAAAGAGGGCAAAACCTGCCGGCTGGCCGTCGAGCTCGGCGATCACCGCCTCGGCGCTCGGCCGAGTGCCGAAGAGCGCCTGGGCGAGCAGCTGCGGAGTGCCCGTGACCTGATCGGGAGCGCGCTCGTAAACCGCCAGCTCGACGATGAAGTCATAAATGAGCTCGACGTCGGCGGGAGAGGCGGGCCTGATCGAGACCGACCCGGACGGCGCCATCGCGCGGGCGGTCAATCCTCGTCTGGAGGTTGGATCTCGCGCTTGAGGATCTTCCCGGTGGGTCCTTTGGGAAGATCGTCGACCAGCCACACCTTGCGCGGGTACTTGTAGGCGGCAACCTGCTCCTTGACGTAGTCGCGCAGCTCCTCGGGAGCGACGCTCTCGCCTTCCTTGAGGGCGACGGCAGCGGCGACCTCCTCGCCGTACTCGTCATGGGGAACGCCGAGCACGGCGGCCTCACGGACGGCTGGATGCTCGTAGAGGACCTCCTCGATCTCCCGGGGATAGACGTTGTAGCCCCCGCGGATGATCAGCTCCTTCTTGCGGTCGACGACGTAGAAGTAGCCGTCCTCGTCGGTCTTGCCCATGTCGCCGGTGTGCAGCCAGCCGTCCTTGATCGTTTCGGCGGTGGCGTCCTCGCGGCCCCAGTAGCCCTTCATCACGTTGTGGCCGCGGATCAAGATCTCGCCGACCTCGCCCTGGTCGACCTCGTTGCCGTCGTCGTCGACGACCTTCATTTGCACCCCCTCGATCGGGGTGCCGATCGAACCGGGCTTGCGCTCGCGGTCGGAGTGGTTGAACGAGGCCACCGGCGAGCTCTCGGACAGGCCGTAGCCCTCGAGCACCTTGCAGCCGAACGCCTCCTCAAAGCCTTTCAAGAGTTCGACGGGCATCGCCGACCCGCCGGACGCACAGAGCGCAAGCTTGCTGGTGTCGAACTGCTCACGCTCAGGGTGATGGAGCATCGCCCCGTACATCGTGGGCACGCCCTCGAAGATTGTGACCTCGTCTCGCTGCATGATCTCCAGCGCCTTGCCGGGTTCAAAGCGTGGGATCAGCGTCAGCGTTCCGCCGCCGTACAGCGTGGCGTTCAGTCCGCAGGTCTGGCCAAAGGAGTGAAACAGCGGGAGCGCACCGAGCACGACCGCGTCATCCCCGAGCGCATAGAGGGCTCTGGTGGCCTCGGCGTTGCGCAGCAGGTTGGCATGGGTGAGCTCGGCGCCCTTGGGCTGACCGGTGGTGCCCGAGGTGTAGAGGATGACCGCGGTGTCGTCCTCGGCGGTGTCGGCGACCTCGGTGACCGGCTCGGCGGCGCCGACCTGCTCCTCGAACTCCCCTTGCTTTACGAGGATGCATTCGGCCCCGGCCTGGTCGGCCCCCGCCTGGGCGTCCTCGGCAAAGCCCTCCCAGGCGAATAGGAGCTTGGCCTCGGGGTCCTCGAGATAGAAGGCGACCTCGCGTTTCTTGAGCAGCACGTTCATCGGCACCACGATCCCGCCGGCCCGGAGCACGCCGTAGTAGACGACCGGGAAGTAGGGGACGTTGGGGAGCATGATCCCCACCCGGTCCCCGCGCTCGAAGCCGTGCTCGCGCAACAGTCCGGCGACGTGGGCGCTGGCGCCATCCAGCGCGGCGTAGGTGAGCTCGACGTCGTCGAGCTTGATGGCGACGTGATCGGGATCGCGCTTGGCGCCCTCGGTGACGATTGAGGCCAGGTTCATCTCAGAGCTCAGTCTCCCGTGAATATGGCGTCGCGCTTTTGCAAAAACGCGAGTACACCCTCGACGAAGTCCTTGGAGTTGGCGCGCTCCTGCTGGACGACGGCTTCGAGGTCGAGGAGCTCGGCGAAGCCGGCGTAGGCACGGTCGTTGATCGTCCGCTTGATGGCGGCATAGGAGCCGGGAGGGCCAGAGGCCAGTCGCTGCGCGAGAGCGGTGGCGGCGCCCGGGAGCTCGTCATCGGCGAACACCCGGTTGACCAGTCCCCACTCCAGCGCCTGGGCAGCGCCGATGCGTTCGCCCAGGTAGGCCATCTCGAAGGCGCGGGCGTGCCCAACGCGGGCGGTCAGGGTGTGCGAGGCGCCGCCGTCGAGTCCGAGCCCGATGTTCACGAAGGCGAGCAGGAAGTAGGCCGACTCGGCGGCGAGGATGAGATCGCAGGCGAGCGCCAGCGAGCAGCCGATCCCGACCGCCGGTCCGTTGACGGCGGCGATCACCGGCTTGGGAACCGTCCGGATGCGCAGGATCGCCGGGTTGTAGGCCTCCCGCAGGGGGGTCAGGACATCGGGGCCGCCGTCCTCGGTGGGAGCGTGCCCGGATCGCAGGTCGGCTCCCGAGGAGAACGCCCGGCCCTCGCCGGTGATCAGGATCGCTCGGACCTCGGGATCCTGCGCGGCGTCGTTGAGCGCCTCGACGAGCTCGTCTCCGAGCTGCCGGGTCCACGCGTTGAGCGCCTGGGGACGATTGAGGGCGAGACGGGCCACGCCCTGCTCGCGGTGCACCCGGATCGTGTCGAAGTCGAGCACGCTCATCTCAGAAGCGCCGACAATAGCGCTAGGCGCCGCGCCGGGTGGCGCCCGGACGGCGTGATCCGAGAAGATGTCTCGCCAGATGGAGCTCCTGCCCAGGACGATCACCAGGCCCGTCGGCCGGCTCGGGGCCGCCGCCCAAAACGCGCTCGAGGTCGCGCGCTTCGGAGGCCTGGCTACCGACGAGCAGCCCTCGCCCTACGAGGTCGCCGCCGAACACCGCGTCTACCGCCTGCGCCACTACTCCCCGGGCGTCGACGGCGACGCCGACACCGGTCAGCGCCCGCCGGTGGTGCTGATACCTCCGATGATGCTCGCCGCCGAGATCTACGACGTCGCCCCCTCCACGAGCGCGGTGACGCTGCTCCACCAGCACGGGGTGGACCCGTGGGTCGTGGACTTCGGGGCGCCCGAGCGGGAGGAGGGGGGCCTTGAGCGCACGCTCGCCGATCACGTCCTCGCGGTGTCGGACGCCGTTGACCGCGTCCACAAGCTGACCGGACGCGACGTTCACCTCGGCGGCTACTCCCAGGGAGGCATGTTCTGCTACCAGGTGGCCGCCTACCGCCGCAACCGAGATCTGGGCTCGCTCATCACCTTCGGCAGTCCGGTCGACACCCGGCACGGGATGCCCTTCGGCCTCCCCGAGCAGGTCGCCTCGGGGGCCGCCAACGTGCTCGCCGACGTGTTCCGCGCCTGGGCGCTCCCGGCATGGGCGAGCCGCAATGGGTTCGCTCTGCTCGATCCGGTCAAGTCGGTGCGCAGCCGGCTCGATTTCCTGTTGCAACTGCACGATCGCGAGGCGCTGCTGCCGCGCGAGCGCCAGCGACGCTTCCTGGAGGCCGACGGCTGGGTGGCGTGGCCGGGGCCGGCGATGGCCGACTTCCTGCGCCAGTTCATCGCCCACAACCGAATGCTCGAGGGAGGGTTCGTGATTGACGAGCGGCTTGTGACCCTCGCCGACATCGAGTGCCCGATCCTGTCGGTGGTTGGGACCGTCGACGAGATCGCCCCCGCCGCGGGGGTGCGCGCGATTCGCCTGGCCGCGCCCCGCGCCGACGTCTACGAGCTCACACTTAACGCCGGGCACTTCGGTCTGGTTGTCGGGTCGACGGCGAGGACGGTGACCTGGCCGACCGTGGCGGCCTGGGCGCAATGGCAAGACGGTGAGGGCGAGCCGCCCGAGGAGCTGAGCGAGGTGCCCGACGATCCGTCGGCCGACCTTCCGGGAGCGGGCGAGGCTCCATTCACCAACCGTCTCGGCTACGGGCTCGAGCTCGCAGGCGCCGTCGGAACTGGGGTTGCTCGCTCGATGGTCGGGACGGCCCGGCGCACCGCTCGAAGCATGCGTGAGCTGACGCGCGAGGCCGCCGGCCAGCTGCCGCGGCTGGCGCGCCTGGAGCAGATCCAGCCGAGCACGCGCATTTCGCTCGGGCTCCTGGTCGAGGAGCACGGGCGCCGTGCGCCCGACGATCTGTTCTTCCTGTTCGAGGACCGCGCTCATAGCGCCCGGGAGGTCAACGAGCGCATCGACAACGTCGTCCGGGGGCTGATCTCGATCGGGGTCCGTCAGGGGGAACACGTCGGCGTCCTCATGGGCCCCCGGCCGAGCGCGCTGGCGGTGGTGGTGGCGCTCAGCCGGCTGGGCGCGGTGGCGGTGCTGCTGCGCCCCGACGGGGAAACCGATCGCGAGGCCAGGATGGGCCAGGTCACGCGCATCATCGCCGACCCCGAGCGGGCCCCGCTGGCCGCGGACGTCGGCACGGTGCACACCTTCGTGCTCGGCGGGGGCGGTGGTCCACGTGACCTCGGCGTGCCCCTGACCACCGATATGGAGCAGATCGATCCTGACGAGGTCTCGCTTCCCAAGTGGTACCGGCCCAATCCCGGCAAGGCCTCGGACCTGGCCTTCATCCTCTTCACCGGGGCGGGCGAGAGTCTGCGTACAAGCCGGATCACCAACCACCGCTTCGCGACCTCGGCGTTCGGAACCGCGTCCTCCGCGGCGCTCTCGGGCAATGACACCGTCTACAGCGTGACCCCGCTGTATCACCCGTCGGGGCTCATGATGAGCATCGGGGGCGCGATCGCCGGCGGCTCCCGCCTCGCGATGGCGACGACGTTTGACCCGACGACCTTCTGGGAGGAGGTGCGGCGCTACGGGGTGACCGTCGCTTCCTACACGTGGACGTTGCTGCACGATCTCGTCGAGGCGCCCGCCCAGCCCGGGGAGCGACATCACCCGGTGCGCCTGTTCATCGGCTCGGGGATGCCGCGAGGGCTCTGGCGCCGGGTTCAGGACCGTTTCAAGCCCGCTCGGGTGCTCGAGTTCTACGCCTCGGCGGAGACCGGGGCGATACTCGTCAACCTTCGGGGGTCAAAGGCCGGCGCCATGGGTCGCCAGCTGCCCGGCAGCCCCGAGGTCCGGCTGGCCGCCTTTGACCTACGTTCGGAGGAGCTCGAGATCGGACGCGACGGGTTCGTGCGCGCGTGCGGCACCGACGAGATCGGGCTCCTGCTCGCCCGCGCCCGCACCGTGGAGACCGCGGGCGCGATTCCAATGCGCGGGGTGTTCGCCCGTGATGACGCCTGGCTGTCGACCGGCGATCTCTTCCGGCGCGACGACGAGGGCGACTATTGGCGGATCGACAGCGTCCGGGACGTGATCCACACCGAGCACGGGCCGATGTTCACCGCGCCGATCCGCGACGCCCTGAGCGATCTGCCCGCTGTGGACCTGTCGGTGGCCTACGGAGTCGGTGTGGGGGAG
>JBAPXO010000135.1:0-2668 GCA_049284255.1 Solirubrobacteraceae bacterium
CTGACCATCAACCACCGCCTACACATATAGTCGGACACCCTCCATAGCTCAGCCGGGCAAGCTCATCGTCTGCTCGAGTGAGAGGGCGGACACGCGATTCTCCCGTTGTTGACCGCGTTGGGGCCATCGGCTGGGGTGCCGATGGGCTCTGGTCGGCCGGCGCGATGAGCCGCGTCGCCCCCCTCCCGGGCTTGGCGGAGGCGCCGAAGGCGAAGGACGATCCCTTCTGACTCGGGCCCCCCGACTTATGGAGCGACCGGTGCATCGCCGCGGCGGCGGGCATGAGACCGCGGCCGCCAGCTGGAGGTGCGTCGCTCGGCCGTGCCCCGCGCGATCTGCTCGGTGAGCTGTGTGAGCAGATTGGGGTTGCTGTCCAGTCGGCTGATCGGTCCTCTGCGCTTGAGCTCGATCCGGCCCAGGTCCTCGGGCCCGGCGAGCAGCTTGGCGCGGCCGATGCTCTCCAGCCAGCGATCCACGCCTCCGATCTCGCTCTGGAAGATGCTGTACGCGGGAACACCTAGGTAGGCAGCCTCGCGCAGCATCGTCCCGCCGGAGCAGATCACCATGTCCACGGTCTTCAGCAGTGACACAAATGGGACCGACCGGTTGAGCGTGACGGGCTCGTGATTCCACGGCAGACCTTCCAGCAGCGCGACCTGTCCAGGCTCCCGGGGTGAGAAAACGACGAGGGCATCGGCTCGGGCCAGTCGCTCCAAGGTGGCGCGCGCCATCGTGCTGGATGCCTCCCGGTAGTAATGGCTTGTCTCCGCGGGCGGACGGAACAGCACGCGCACCGCCCCGTCCGGGACCACGCCGATGTCGTAGGGAGTGAACGCCTCGACATCCACGCCGGCGAACGTCAGGTCCTCCTTGATTCCGTTGACCGCGATCAGCTGTTGGGCTCGCAGGCCCTTGCTCCGGTAGACGACCGGGTCGATCACGTCGGGGTAGAAGATTGTGGTGCCGGTGAAACGGGTGAGCGCCAAGAAGGCATGCTCGTAGTCGTTGATCGCCCAGCTCGGGATTCCCAGGCTCCAGGCCACGAGTATGGCGGCGCGTGACGCGCTCAGGACGGCGTCCGGCCTGCCGATCCGAGCGAAGAACCCGCGCAGTTCGCGCGCGCGTTGGCTCGCCGCGACCGCCTTACGCGCCCGTCCTCGGCCGACGCGGTGGCCGAAGACATTCGGCTGCACCCCCGCTTGCTCGAGCATGCTCACGGTGCTCCCGTAATCGCGAGCCGTGATGACAGTCTTGCACCCGGCCGCCTCGAACGCCTGCCGAAACGGCAGTAGGTACTGCACCTGCGGCGGATTCTCGATATCGATCCAGACCGTGAACGCGGTACGCTTGGAATCGGGCAACACTCTGCCTACACGGTGGTGAGGGTGGCCTCGAGCGGGAACGTCCGAGCAGGGTCCGACCACGCGTATAGAACCCAGCCGAGGTGGTAGGAGCGGCACTCGGAGTTGATGCGGATGCTCCGGCTGCGGGGCGGCGCAACGGTGGGTGCCGAGCCCAAGGCGCGAAGGTAGCGTCGCGCGCGAGGCCATCGCTCGCTCCGTTCGATCGAACGGTAAATCCAGGGGTAGGGGTCCGTGTGGACCATCTTCGCGTCCAATTCGTTGTGTCCGAAGTTCCATCGGAGGCTGCGTTCGATGGCCTCTGCCACCTGGGGGATGCCTGAGTCCTCTGCTGGGAATAGGAACAGCATTGCCATGCTGTCCTGATGGACGGTGAAGATGGGGTAGAGATCGAATGGCACTCCGGTCCGTACGTCGATCATCCACGGCCATCCACCGTCGTCTCCCTGTATCGTGAGCACCCGCTCGACGCCGGTGGTGAACAGCTCCCGCGCTGCAGCGGAATCGAAGGCTTCCCCATACGAGTGCATCGCGCGCAGGTAGTAGACGATGCTCCCGAAGGAGACCGTGTGGGCGCGGTAGCGAGCGACGCTGTGGCGAGGCAGGCCCGAGCCCGGGTGTACGAAGCGAGTCCGGATCAGGTCGAACAACCGCTCCGCGAGCCCAGCCGCCCGGCCGTTCTGCGACCAGCAGGATGTGCCCCAGAGCATCCATGCGAGGTCCTGCATGTTCAGCCTGCCCGCCCCCTCACCAGAGAGGGCACGTGCGATCCGGTCCAGGCAACGCGCAGCGGCCGGGTGCGACGGATCCGTCGCCGCCAGCAGGACCAGGAGGAGCCCGTGATCGGCGCTGCTCTCCAGCGCGGGCTCGTGCTGGGCGACAAACCGGCTCACCCCATCCGAGACATCCCCGAGCCAGTCGATCGCGCCAGCGTGGCGCTCGGCCTCGCTGAGCCCGAGGTAGGTGTTGATCGAATAGCGGAGCGACGCCGGCCTGCGAAAGTCATTGACGACCACACCGCGATCGTCAAGGGTCGATGAGAACGAGAAGAGTGCTCGCTCTCCGTCGTAGGCAAGCTTCAAGTAGTCAAGGGCCGTGCTGCAGTAGTTGTTCACGGTGCGACCTCGAGCGGCTCGGGGCATCCTGGGGCCACTGCGTGCCTCCTCATCGAAGAGCTCCGAGCACGGCTCCATCGAGCAATTCCAGCGACGGGAGGTCGGGCATCCCCGCCTCATTCAGATCGGTCACCAATATCTCGGCGACGCGGGCGGCGGCGTGGCCATCCCATCCCTCCGGAGCGCGCAGGT
>JBAPXO010000136.1:0-3791 GCA_049284255.1 Solirubrobacteraceae bacterium
TCACCGACCGCGAGCTGGCGCTCGAGCAGCGCCTGCGCGCCGCCGGCCACGAGCCGCCCAGCCTGGCCGAGCTCGGACCGGATGCCGATCACATCCCGGCCCTGCTGGCCCACGGACGCGCGGTCCGCGTCGGTCGCTCGATGTACGCCCACCCCGACGCAATAACTCAGGTGCGGACCGTGGTCACGAGCATCATCGCCGCCGAGGGAAGCATCACGCTCACTCGCCTGCGCGATGAGCTTTCCACGTCACGTAAATACGCGCAGGCGCTGCTCGAGCATCTCGATGCCACTCGGATCACGCGGCGGGAGGCCGACGACTCCCGGACCTTGCGTCCTAGTGCGGCGACGCGCTAGACCGATGTTGCTCCCACAACTCCGACAGCTGACGCGGTCGGAGATCCTGCTTGCGAGCGCAGCTCACGGCGTCACCGAGCTCGCCAACTTCCGGGTGAATCCTCGGGTCATCCGCCGAGATCAGCAACACCATCACCTCGGGTCGGCGTGAAAGGATGCTCCGGGTGGCATCGATGACACCCACCCCTGGCATGACCACGTCCATGAGCACGAGCTCGGGCGCCAGGCTCTCGACAGCCTGTACGGCCTCCTCCCCCGAGCCAGCCTGACCCACCAGGACGAACCCCGGAGCCGCAGCGATCAGCTCTGACAAGACCTCACGGAATCCGCGATTGTCATCCACGGCCAGCACCTTGACGTCGCCCTCTGGCTCGTGCTCGCTCCCCCGTAGTCCTTCCCTATGCATCCAGGTCACACCCTCGGTGTGCTCGTTCGTTCAAGCCTCCCACGCCCGTCTGGTACCGACCAGGGTGTCCACACGTCGATGAGGTGTGTGCCCGCTTCGGCCGGCTCTAGCTGCACCTTCCCACCGGGTGCTCAACAGCCAAGGCCGAAGCGATCACACGGCGGCGCCCCGCCCGTAGACGACTACACCTGGACGGGCTCTTCCCTGCCAAAGACGATGAGGCCGTGCAGGACCCACACACAGAGTGCGAAGATCGCCAGCGACCACCAGGGATGAGTTCCACCGATCGAAAACAGGGATTCGAGGGCTCCGAGACTGGCGGCCACGATTCCGATCACCAGGCCATAGCCCCCGCCCGCCATGAGCGAGACCCCGGCGGTGAGCTGGATGATGCCGATGATGATCGTGATCCACCCCCACGTGTGGAGGTTGGCGAAAACGTACTGCGTGCCGTCGAAGAAATGAGCATTGCTCACGGCACCGATGCCGTAGACGATGTCCAACGTGCCGGCGATCAGCAACAGGATCGCCGCGAATACCGCTCGGCCTAGGCCTCTCATCGCATTCCTTTCGTCTGGCCACCGTCGGCGGCCGTTCAGGGAGCCCTACTGCGGTAATGCTCGGCGGCGGCCGAGCAGGCCGCATCACCTGATCTGGGTTAAAGGTCGCTCCGGGCAGCCCGTCTGCGTCTCACGCGAGGGCGTGAGGCGCCCTGGGCCGACCATTGCTGGTGGTTTGGTTGCAGCGGGCATCCGGGGCGCGATCACTGAGAGCGCCCTAGACGACCGGAATGGGGAAGTGGGACTTGTCATCGGTCATAGGGTGGCTGAGGTTTGGGACCCGATCCAAAGCCATCGGTTCCGAAGGGGTCGGCCCAGTGTCAATCAGAGCAGGCACCTCTCGTCGCGATCACGCGACTGAGTTGCCTTCAGCTTCGACCAGTTCCGCTGAGGTGGAGGGCTACGCCCAACCAACCTCGCGCGTCTGGTGGCGTCGGACCCCGACGGGAATTGCGATCCCGCTTGCCGCCTGCGGGGGATTGGTCATCGCCGTTGGCGCGGTCCTGATCCAGGCCCCGTCGGTCAACCATGCGATCGCCATCCCGGTCTTCGTGCTCGGGATCGGGGCATTGTTTGGCCTGGGCTTGGCCGACCTGGCGCGAGCGCGCGAACTGCCCTTCGCGTACGCCCTGATCGGCGCGGGAGTGTTGTGGTCGGTCACCGCGCTGTCGGCTTCGAGCGAGCCCGGGCTCTACACCGTCGGCCGGGTCGGTCAGTGGCTGGTCGAGCTCATGATCATCTACCTGCTTCTCGTCTATCCGTCGGGACGATTTCAGCGACCGACGGACCGAGCGATCTTTCTTGCCGGGGTCGGCCTCGTGGCGCTGCTGTACCTGCCCACCGTCGTGCTGACGCATGAGCTCCCGCATCCGGCGGCGTGGTCGACGTGCGTGTCTGCCTGTCCGAGCAATCCGTTCGCACTCGGGCACTCGACCCCGGGGGTTGTAACTGAGGTCATGGTCCCGCTCCGCGAAGCCCTGACCGTGGTGCTCTTCGGCGCCACAGCGGCGGCGGTCACACGACGCTGGCGGGATGCCGGATCCCGGTTCGGGCGACTGTACGCTCCGATCGTTTGGATCGCCATTGCGCAGGTGGCGCTGTTCGTGCTCTTCTTCGCGGTTCGACGAGACGCTCCGGCGTCGCCTGCCGTCGCGGTGTCGACCTGGAGCGTCGCACTGTCGCTCCCGGCAGTCGCACTGGCATGCGTCGCGGGCCGCTTGTATTGGTGGGCGCTGGCCACGCGAGCCCTTGGTCGGGTCGCTCATGAGGTGAGAAGCAGCGCCACCGTCGGACAGGTTCGCCGGGCAATGGCGAGCGCGCTCGACGATCCCTCGCTGAGAATCCTCCATTCGTTCCCGGGTGACGGCGGCTCGTGGATCGACGAAACCGGTGCACCCGCGGAGATCCCCGGTCCCACCTCACGACAGAAGGTCACCCAGCTCGAAAGCGACGGCTGGCGGATAGCCATCGTGCACCATCCTGCGCTCGCGGAGGCGCCGGCCGTGATGGAGACGGTGGGCGCGTACGCCCTGGCGGCGCTCGAGAACGACTCTCTCAGCGAGGAGCTTCGCTCGTCGCGCCAACGGCTGGCAGAGGCCCGCGGGCGGGGCATCGCCGCCGAGGCAAGAGAGCGCCGGAAGATCGAGCGCGACCTTCATGACGGCGCCCAGCAACGGCTGGTGGCGATGCGTTTGAAGCTGGTTCTCGCCGCCGAGGACCTCGAGCTCCATGACCCGGCAGGGGCGAGGGGGCTTCGTGCCCTGGGGCAGGATGTGGACGCGACGATCGACGAGCTTCGGGGGTTCGCGCGAGGCATCTATCCGCCTCTGCTGGACAAGTTCGGTCTGCGCGACGCCCTGCGGGAGATCGGGCGTCTGTGCGCCGTGCCGACCGTCGTCCGCGCGGAGGCCCTCGGCCGCTATCCCGCTGTAGTGGAGATGACCGTCTATTTCTGTTGCTCCGAAGCCCTTCAGAACGCCGCCAAGCACGCGAGCGGGGCAACCTCGGTCGAGATCTCGGTGTGGCAGGCAGGCGACCTGCATTTCGAGGTCCACGATGATGGCCCCGGCTTCGACGTGGAGCGCACCCCGTTCGGGACCGGACTGAGGAGCATCAAGGAGCGGCTGGCGACCGTAAACGGCGCACTCGAGCTCCGATCTGGTCGAGATCAGGGGACAACGGTCGCTGCGGTGATCCCGCCGAGCCGGCCGTAGCCGGCCCCGCGTGGGTGCGCTCGCGTCAGCCGGCGAGCACCTTTTGTTTCTGCTGTGAGAATTCTTCGTCGGTGAGGATGCCCTGCTCGTGAAGCTGGCCGAGCTGTTTGAGGCGCTCCACGGCGTCGGCGCTCACGCCCCCGCTTGACGGCGGAGCGGCAGCTGTGGGCGGAGGCTGGTTCTCGAGACCTGTGATGCGCTCATTTTGATATTCCTCCTGGCCTCGCCTCTCGGCGTTGCGCCTGCCCATCATGTA
>JBAPXO010000137.1:0-4332 GCA_049284255.1 Solirubrobacteraceae bacterium
CGTGCACGCCCGCCAGATCCTCGACAGCCGCGGAAACCCGACCGTTGAGGTCGAGCTGAGCGTCCGCTCGGGAGCCTGGGGCCGGGCTGCCGTGCCCTCCGGAGCCTCCACGGGGGAGTTCGAAGCCACCGAGCTTCGGGACGGCGGGTCCGACTGGCTGGGCAAGGGAGTGAGCCGAGCCGTCGACAACGTCAACGGGGAGATCGCCACCAACATTCGCGGGCAGGACGCCGCCAGCCAGGCGGCGCTGGATCGGATGCTGATCACGCTCGACGGCACGCCCAACAAGGCGCGCCTGGGCGCCAACGCGCTGCTGGCGGTCTCGCTGGCCGCCGCGCACGCCTCAGCGGCCGAGGAGCGGCTCCCGCTGTGGCGGTATCTGGGCGGCGAGACCGCGAACGTGCTTCCGGTGCCGATGATGAACGTGCTGAACGGCGGTGCCCATGCCGACAACCGGGTTGACTTCCAGGAGTTCATGATCGTGCCCGTGGGCGCGCGCACGTTCTCGGAGGCGCTCCGCATGGGGGCGGAGGTCTTCCATCACCTCAAGCGCACGCTGCACGACCAGGGCCTGTCGACCGCGGTCGGGGACGAGGGCGGCTTCGCGCCCGATCTCGAGTCCAACGAGCAGGCGCTCGAGGCGCTCATGGCCGGCATCCGCGCCGCTGGATACGTCGCCGGCGACCAGATCGCGATCGCGCTCGATCCCGCCGTCTCAGAGCTCCACACCGATGAGGGCTACGTGCTCGAGCACGAGAACCGCACCCTCGACGCTGAGGAGCTGGCCGGCTACTGGGCCGAGCTCATCGACCGCTACCCGATCGTCTCGATCGAGGACGGCATGGACGAGGAGGACTGGGACGGCTGGTCGACGCTGACCGACCAGCTCGGCAGCCGCGTGCAGCTCGTAGGCGACGACCTGTTCGTCACCAACACCCAGCGCCTCAAGCGCGGGATCGACGCCGGCGTGGCCAACGCGATTCTCGTCAAGGTCAATCAGATCGGGACGCTCACGGAAACCTTCGCCGCGATTCGCATGGCGCGGGAGGCGGGGTACGCCGCCGTCATGTCACACCGCTCAGGCGAGACCGAAGACGTCACCATCGCCGACCTGGCGGTGGCCACCGGGTGTGGTCAGATCAAGACGGGCGCGCCGTCGCGCACGGACCGGGTCGCGAAGTACAACCAGCTGCTGCGGATCGAGGAGGCCCTCGGATCCGAGGCCACCTTCCCCGGGCGGTCGGCCTTCCGGCGTTGAATAGCCGCTCGTTGAGGGTGGGCGGCGGCATGCAGGGTTCGTTGCGGCAGGAAGGAGGCTGGCGCCGTCGAACGAAGCGGCTAGGCGATGCCGCCCGCCCGCTCTGCAACCGCCTCCTCGCGTCGCTCCGCGTCAACCGCGCCGCGCCGCGCGCCCCGTCCCCAGCCACGAAAGGCACCGCGGCTCGTCGTCCGGCCCCCCAAGCTCCGTGTGCGCTGGGAGCGCGTCGGGCGCGTCGGCCTGCTGCTCGTGTTCACGATCGTCGTCGGCCTCTACATCGAGCACGCGCTGTCCTACTTCTCGACTCGTGCCCAGGCCGACCAGCAGTCGGCGATCGTCGATCGCCTGGCGCGCCAGAACGCCGCCCTGACCCGGCAGGAGCGCTCGCTCAACGATCCGCAGACGATCGTGCTCGACGCGCGCCGGCTCGGCATGGTGCGCCAGGGGGAGCGGCCCTACGTGATTACGGGGATGTCCAGCCACTGACGCCGGACGGGCCCGGGGGCCGGCGGCGCAGGGGCGTGCACGGCTTGCCGTGGGGGCGATCGTGAGCACCGACCCCATCCGCTACGAGCAATTGATCGGTCTGTGGCAGGAGGGCCAGCGGCGGATGACGGAAGCCGAGCCCGCCGACCGGATGGCGATGGAGCGGGTGGTCGACGAGCTCGTCGCGCAGCTTCACCGGCGCCTCGGTGGCCCCTTCACCGTGCAGGAGCTGGCCGAGCTGTACGTCGAGCAGGGGACCGACTGGTGCTTTGACGTGGCCGTGCGGGTGGCCCCGAACATGCCGGCGGCGTGGGACCTGACCGCCGTCGCGGGCGCCGCCTTCGCGCGGTACGCCCGCGAGGCGAACGACTACACGACGGGGCGCAGAACTGCGGAAGAGGGACGGCGCCTTCCGGACGAATGACGCCGGGCCGGGGCAGACGCGGCCGGTTTAGCTGTCCTCGTCCTCGTCCTCTTCTGACTCGGCCCCGCCGGCACGGCGGATGACGATCTGGTCCTCCTCGATCGCCACCTCGACGGGACGGTGGCCGGCCCAGTACTCGGCGTACACGGGATCGTCCTGGACGGCAGGGTCGAGCCACAGCCCGTAGCCCTCCTCGCCGTGGTCGAAGGTCGCCTCGAGCGTGCCCGACGGACGGCGGCGGGCGCCGCGCCCGCCACGACCGCCGCGTCTACCGCGGCGACGGCGGGCGGGCTTATCGGCGTCTTCTTCCTCTTCCTCGTCCTCGGCGCTTTGCGCTGCCGCGGCGTCAAGCTCGGCCGCGATCAGAGCGTCGTCCTCGGCTCGCAGATCGATGTCCTCGTCGTACTCCACGCCCACGCCGACCCCGTCCGCCTCGTCGCCGGCCTCAAGGTTCTGGTCGCGCTTGAAGGCTTGGATCTGCTGCACGGTGACGTCGAGCTGGTGCGCGATCCAGGCGTCGGTTCTGCCCTGGCGCACCCAGCCGCGGATGCGGTTGAGCTCGGGTCTCAGCGATCGGCGTGGCATTTCGGGATCGGAGACTAGTACAGGCGACGGCCGAAACCGCTTTCCCGTACAAAAACCACATTTCGGTGGAGGTTTCCGACTCGGCCGGTATCGTCACCGTCTGGCAGAACGCGCCAAGGCAGGTCGGCGCGTCCGCGCTCAGGAAGTTTCAGCGCGCCCTTCAACGGACGGCAAAAGCAGGGAGGCGACATGCTGGTACTGACACGCAAGTCCAATCAGAGCATCATGATCGGCGACGAGATCGAGATCTCGGTGCTCGCGATCATGGGTGAGAAGGTACGCATCGGCATCCAGGCGCCTCGCGACGTGCCGGTGTACCGCAAAGAGGTCTACATCGAGATCCAGAAGGAGCAGACCGAAGGCTCCAAGGACGCGCGGGAAGAGGTCGACGCCGCGCTGCGGGGCCTCGGCAAGGCCGAATAGCGTCGCTCCGCCAGCGGGCGGCAGCGCTCAGCTGAGCAGCAGATACAGCGTTTCGAACATCGCGGCCGTGACGATCACGGCGGTCGCGATGAGCGTCAGCACGAGCACCCAGTAGCGCATCGAGCTGGCCTTGCGCGCACGCGTGCGGGTTCGCACCCGCGACCGTCGCACGGCGTGGCGCCGCAGGTTCTCCCGGCGGCTTCGGTCCAGTTGCGTCTCGTGCCGGAACTCCTGCTCGAGTTGCGCAAGGCTCTGGCGCATCTTCATGGCCATGGTGGCGAGCCTACCAACGGTGCACGATAACTTGCAGACCGCGGACGTTAATCAACCTGCGGCCGGGTGGGGGACGCGGTGCGGTGGGCCGCGTGTGGGGCCGCCCTCGAAGGCGGCCCCGACCGGCAAACGAGCTACGCCACCTGCTGGTGCTCGTAGACCCCGACGAAGTGCAGGTAGTTGTCGGCGATCTTGGAGGCAGCGGCCTCCCGGTCGAGCTCCTTGCTCGTGTAGCCCTTGAGTGCGTCCCACCAGATCGAGCGGCCGATGGCAAACCCGATGAAGCCCTCGACGGTGTTGGCGACCCGCAGCCACTCCTCGACCTTCTCGGTCGAGGCACCGCGACCGAGCAACACGCAGGTCACGCCCTCGCGGCCCTCGCCCGAGCGAGCCTGCTCGGAGAGCATGACGGCGTCGTCGCGCTCGTCGACTCCCTCGATCTTCCAGATGTCGACCTCGATCCCGAAGTCCTGGGCGTCCGCGATCGCGCGGCGCATGAGCTCGGGACGCAGCTCGGCGTCATAGCGGTCCTCATCGCCGTCGACCTTGGCGAGCTGGTCCTCGGTGGCCGGCACGAGGAGCTCGAAGAGGAACTTGCGGTCGTGGGCGTGCAGCCAGTCCGAGAGCTCCTTGAGGCGGCCGAGCTGGGCCTTATTCATCTCGGTGTCGGGATCGTCAGGGTTGTAGCGGACCAGGACCTTGGAGAAGTCGGGATCGAACTTCTCGATGTGCTCGCCGAAATCGGCGCCGTACTGGAAGTCGAACTCGTTCTGGCCTGACTTCTCCACCGGCATCGCCAGCTTGAGGCCGGCGGAGTGCGCACGCTCAGGAATGTTTGACCCGAACTGCTCGTCGACGAGAACGCCGGTGGCCGATGCTTCGG
>JBAPXO010000138.1:0-2000 GCA_049284255.1 Solirubrobacteraceae bacterium
GTTCTCAGGCGCGCCGACCAGGGCCACCCGCGCCCCAGGCTTGATCCCCAGCTTGCGCGGCAGCGGGGTGCCCGAGTAGCCTGCCGGCGCCCCGGCGCCGGTCGAGCCCGGGCGCGGGCTCATGCACGAGCCTCGCCCGCGATCTCGGCGATCAGGGACGAGAGCTGGCTGCCCTGCCAGGCGATCGGCGACCGCCCCGGCTCATCGGTGACCAGACGGGCCCCAGGGATCGCTGCAGCGTAGGCCTCACCGACCCCCCGCGGGTGCTCGGGGTCGGCCTCGTCGTCGCTGGCCACCACCACCGTAGGCACGTTGATCCGTCCTAGCTCATCGATGTCACCGAACGGGCGCGATCGCGGCACGGCGCGCAGCGCATCGGCGACCGCGTCGAGGTGCTCGTGACGCTCCAGTCGCTGGCGGATCACCGTCATCACGGTCTCGCGCCAGCGCTCGGGAACCTGCGGGTCGCCCTGGGCGGCGATGAAGCCGTCGATCCCGCCCTCGCGCAGCCCATCCGAGAGCGCGTCCCAGCGCGCCAGGCGCGCTGGATCGAGGTCCCCCACTCCCGTGTAAGCGGGCGTTATGACAACCAGCCCCCCCACCCTCTCGGGATGCTCGAGGGCGAGCGACAGCAGCGTGTGGGCCCCCATGGACGCTCCCGCGAGCACCGCTCGATCGATCCCGGCGCCGTCCAGCACGGCCTCGAGATCGAGGGTGAGGTCCTCATAGGTGTAGGCCTCGGGGCTGGGCGCCGGCGATGAGGCACCGTGGCCCCGAGCGTCATAGGCGATGACCCGGTGGCCGGAGCGCTGCAGCGCGGTGGAACCCATGACCACGTAGCGCCGCGTCGCCGTCAGCCCATGCAGGAGAACCACCGGAAAGCC
Organism: Solirubrobacteraceae bacterium; assembly: GCA_049284255.1. GTDB lineage: Bacteria > Actinomycetota > Thermoleophilia > Solirubrobacterales > Solirubrobacteraceae > Palsa-465. The sequence continues at coordinate 885 of JBAPXO010000138.1, forward strand.
CTCGCCGGTGTCGGCCACGGCGAGCTTGACGCCGTTCCGCTCGGTCACGTAGTCGGCCACGCTGGCTGTCTACCACGAATCAGGAGTCGACCCGCGGACCCTGGCTACCATGAAATACAGCAATGGACGTCACCGAGACCAACTTCCAAACCGCGGTCCTGGACCGCTCGCACACCGTTCCCGTGGTCGTCGACTTCTGGGCCGAGTGGTGCGGTCCCTGCCGCCAGCTTGGCCCCGTGCTCGAGAAGGCGGTCGCTCAGCGGGGCGGCAAGGTCGAGCTGGCCAAGCTTGATGTCGACGCCAATCCCAACCTGTCGCGTGCCTACGCCATCCAGAGCATCCCGGCGGTCAAGGCGTTTCGTGGTGGCCAGGTAGCCGCCGAGTTCGTTGGTGCCCAGCCGCCCCAGTCGGTCGAGCGCTTCCTCGATTCGCTTCTGCCTTCCGAGACCGACGGCCTCGTGGCCGTCGGCGACGAGGAGTCGCTGCGGCGCGCGGTGGAGCTCGAGCCGTCACGGGCCGACGCCGCGGTGCCCCTGGCCCGGATCCTTCTGTCCCGGGGGGATACCGATGGCGCCCTGGCGGTGCTCAAGGAGGTCCCCGGCAGCTTCGCCGCCGATGGGCTCGCGGCCCGGATCACGCTCGAACAAAACGGCGCCTCCGACGACGTCCGCGCGGCCTTCGAAGCACTGGATGCCGAGGATCACCAGCGAGCCCTCGATCTCCTGATCGGCGCCCTGCCTTCGGCCGATGGCTCCAAGGATCAGATCCGGCGGGTGGTCGTCGGGATCCTCGACGAGCTCGGCGTCGACAACCAGCTGGCTCGCGAGTCGCGCCGCCGTCTGGCGTCCGCTCTGTACTAGTGCCCCGAGTCGTAAATTCGGTGGCAGCCTCGCGGCGTCTGGACGCGCCTGGACCCACCCGCTCGGCGCAGGTATTTCAATACCTGCTTGCCTCGCGTGCGGCCCCAGCCACGCCCAGCCACTCCCGACACTGCTCGCGAATTTCCCAGACGCGACCCTAACTCCCCCCGCGGGGGGACGGCCGTTCCCTCCGCGGGATGTTTCGCGCCCCGTCGTGGCGTCGTACCGTTGTCGGCGGATCCGGACGAGGCAAAGG
>JBAPXO010000139.1:0-1639 GCA_049284255.1 Solirubrobacteraceae bacterium
GTGTGGCAGACATGTCCGCCTCCTTCCAAGATTATTAGTAACTGCTAACTAACAGGATGGCGGTAGCTTAGCAGTCACTAATAATCTGTCAAGGGGCGCTGGCGAATCCTGCTGTCGGACGCTGATGGGCCACGACGTGGGCGCTAAACCCGACATGGGGGGTCGCAATCACCATCCACGTTCGTTGGGCTAGGTGGTCCGTCTTCTCGAGATGCGAACATACGTTCGATCATGTATGCGGAACTCCACTGCCACTCGGCGTTTTCGTTCCTGGACGGCGCTTCGCTTCCCGACGAGCTGGTTCCCACCGCGCTGGCGCTCGGCTACGAATCGCTGGCACTGACCGACCACAACTCGGTCTCGGGGTCGATGGAGTTCGCGGTCAGCGCCCGGGCCCTGGGCCTGCGCCCGATTCACGGGGCGGAGATCGACCTCGAGCCCGATGGCTCGCGTGGGACCCGCTCCGGCGAGCCGGGAGGACGAACGGGCCCAGAACGCGAGGTGCGGCATCTGACCTTGCTGGTCGCCAACGCCCGGGGGTGGTCCAACCTCTGCCGCATCTTGTCCCACGCGCACGCGCATACGCGTGACGGGCGGCCCGGGGCGCCCCCCACGCAGCCCCTGACCCCGCTCGCGACCATCCTCGAGCATGCCGAGGGACTGGTCTGTCTGAGCGGCTGTGCGCTGCGCGGCATCCACGATGAGCCGACGCTGCGGCGTCTGCTGGAGGCCTTCGGCCCCGAGGGACTGCGGATCGAGCTCCAGCGACCGTTCCTGCGCGATGACCGGGCGCGCAACCGAAAGCTGGCCGAGCTCGCCCGGCGGCTCGGGGTGGCGTGTGTGGCCACGGGCAACGTGCATGCCCACGCCCGCTCTCGGGCGCCGCTCCAGGATGCGCTGGTGGCGGTGCGCGTACACAGCACGCTTGACGCTTCCGAGCCCCAGCGGCGTGGGAACTTCAGCCACGTGCTCGCCTCGCCCCAGGCGATGGCGGCTCGCTTTGCCGAGCATCCCGAGGCGGTGGCCGAGACGGCGAGGCTGGCCGACAGTCTTCGCTTCGACCTCGGCTCAGATCTCGGATATCGGTATCCCGGCGCCGAGGACGACGCCGCGATGCGCAAGCTGACCGAGCTCTGCGACGCCCGGATGGTCGACCGCTACAGCGACGCTTCGGTCGATATTCGCGGGCGAGCTCATGCGCGCCTGCAGGAGGAGTTTCGGATCATCGACTCGCTGGGACTGCCCGGCTTCTTCCTCCTGCATCACGACATGCTCGAACTCGCCCGTGAGGTGGCGGCCGAGGTCCGGGGGGTTGGCGGGGCCGATTCGGCCCGGATGCTCTTGCCACCGGGGCGGGGGCGCGGCTCGAGTGTCTCCTCGATCGTTTGCTTTTTGACCGGCCTGTCGCACGTCGACCCAATCGCCAACGAGCTGCTGATCGGACGCTTTCTCAACGAGGAGCTGACCTCGTTGCCCGACATCGATCTCGACTTCCCGCGTGACATCCGGGAGAAGCTAATCCCCCGTGTGCACGAGCGCTACGGACGCGATCGCTCGGCGCTGGTGGCCGCCTTTCCCACCTACCGCGCCCGGGGCGCGATCCGGGAATTCGGGAAGGCGCTCGGGTTGCCGCCAGGGG
>JBAPXO010000140.1:0-4327 GCA_049284255.1 Solirubrobacteraceae bacterium
CCCCTGACCACCGCGGTCCAGAACACGGCGGCGAGCCTCTCGGCGACGAAGTCGCTGCTTAACCGGTCCGGCGCGCTGGCCCGCTGCTTTACCCACACGGTGATCCCCACCGGCAATGAGCGCATCCAGGACCCCCCGCTGACCACCGGCCTGCAGGTCTATCAGGAGCTCTTCCAGTCCGCCGTCGGGATCGCTGGGGCGGCGCAGAACTTCGACGGCAATGGACGCTACATACGCTCGACCACCGGCGGGGGCTCAGACCGTGAAGCCACCGGACCGCTCGGCGGCGAGGGTCCGCTGTACGGCAACGCCGTGCTTCCGTCGCTGGGCACCCGCCCGGCTTTCCCCGGCAGGGCGCCCAAGCTGAGCCGTGCCGTGGCGTGCGCCAACAGTTCGGTGCCCAACCTCAACGCCGTCAAGACGGGGGCCGCACCGTGAGGCGCGCGATGAGAGCCAACCGTGTCGACATGGTCTCGATCGTGGTGCTCGTCGTGGGCGCGATTCTGGTTTCGGGTTACATCCTCGAACACCAACCGTCGTTTCACTTCGACCAGAGCTATTACACGATCAAGGCGCAGTTCGCCAGCGCCGCTGCGGTCACCTCGGGCCAGGGCCAGGCCGTGACGATCGCCGGCGTTCAGGTCGGACAGGTCGGCGGCATCTCGCTGTCGGGCGGGCGGGCCGTGGTGACGATGAACATCTACAAGCGCTACGCGCCCATCTACCGCAACGCGACCGTGCTGCTGCGGCCCCGCACGCCGCTCAAGGATATGTACCTGGCGCTCGACCCGGGCAGCAAGAGCGCGGGCGCGATCCCCAACGGGGGAACGCTCGGCCCCGATAGCACCACGCCGGACGTAGACGTCTCCCAGATCCTCTCCTCGCTGGATGTCGACACCCGCAACTACCTGATCCTGCTGCTGTCAGGTGGCGCCGGTGCCTTCCACGACCCCGGGGCCAAGGGAGCGGCCCCGAGTCCGGATGCCGTCGCCGGCCTGCGCGGGACGCTCAAGCGCTTCGAGCCCCTCGACCGGCACACCCGCACCTTCACCACCCTGCTCGCCACCCGCCAGCGCAACATCCGGCGGGCGATCCACAACTTCAACCTGGTCATCGGGGCGCTGGGCGGGGTCGACAACCAGCTCGCCTCGCTGATCAGCTCATCGGACACCAACTTCTCGGCGATCTCCTCGCAGGACGCCGCGCTCGAGGACACGCTGACGCTGTTCCCGGGCACCCTGCGTGAGACCGCGCAGACCTTCGACAAGGTCAAGGCGTTCTCCAGCGCCAGCGCGACCACGCTGACGCGCCTGCAGCCGTTTGCCCGCAATCTCGGGCCGGCGCTGCGGGCCTCGCGTCCATTGTTCAAGGACACGACGCCGGTAATCGCCAATGAGCTGCGGCCGTTCTCGGTCGCGGTCCAGCCGCTGGCGCGCACCCTCGCTCCCGCCTCGGTCGATCTGGCCCACGCCACCCCGGCCCTGTCGCGCTCGATCGGCGTCCTCAATGACCTCTTCAACACGCTCGCCTACCGGCAACGCGGCGGCGAGCCAAGCTACCTGTACTGGGGTTCCTGGCTGGCTCACATCACCGAGAGCCTGGTCGGCGCCCAGGACGCGAATGGGCCCGTGCTTCAGGGGTTGTTCATGGGGACCTGCCTGGAGCTCAACTTCTTCGAGAACCAGTTGCAGCCCAACAACCCACCGCTGGGCGTGATCCTCGATTTCCTCAACGCGCCCCCCGTGGCCCAGCTGCCGGGGGTCACGACGATCCCCGGAACCACCCAGGCGAACTGTCCGAGCACCGGATGACGACTCAGCGGCCAAGCATGACCTCGATCATCGGCGTGGGCGCCTTCACCGCGGCGTGCGTCGGCCTGCTCCTCTACCTGTGGATCTCGTTTGGGGGCTCGGTCCCCCTGGCCGCCCAGGGCTACCGATTCAGCGTCGAGTTCAGCCAGGCCACCGAGCTTGCTCCCGACGCCCAGGTGGGCATCGCCGGGGTCACGGTCGGGCACGTGGTCAGCGTTTCACTGGATCGGCGGACCGGCCTCTCACGGGCGGTACTGGAAATCGACAGGCAGTTCGCGCCCCGGCCGGCCGACACCAGAGCCATCCTCCGCGCCAAGACGCTGCTCGGTGAGACCTTCGTCGAGCTCTCACCGGGCACGCCCTCCGGGCCCAAGCTCCGCGACGGGGGCACGCTGCCGCGTGCGCAGGTCGCGCCCACGGTGGCGCTTGACCAGATCTTCTCGGCCTTCGACCCGACCACCCGGCGGGCGTTTGAGACCTGGATGCAGCAGTCCGGGATTGCCCTGACGAATCGAGGCGAGCAGTTCAACGCCGCCTTCGCCGAGCTGTATCCGTTCGCCACCAATGTCGATGCCGTGCTTGCGGTGCTTCACCGCCAGGGCCAGGCGACGAGCACTCTGCTGCGCGACTCCGGCGAGGTGTTCTCGGCGCTCAGCCGCTCACCCGCCGAGCTCCAATCCTTCGTGCGCAACAACAACTCCGTGTTCGCGGCCACGGCCGCCCGCAACGCCGAGCTGGCGCAGACCTTCCGCGCCCTGCCCGGCTTCTTGGCCCAGACCCGGGCCACGATCAGCCGGGTCACGCGGTTCTCGCAGACGACCAAGCCGCTGGTCGACGAGTTGCGGCCCGCGGCGGTGGCCCTGACCCCGGCGCTCCAGAAACTGGTCATCCTCGCCCCGGAGCTGCACACGCTCATGGTGCAGATCGCCCCCCTCACTCGCGCCTCGGCCAAGGGCTTCCCGGCACTCGAGCACTTCCTGGATGAGAGCGTGCCCTTCCTCACCCGTCTGAAGCCCTACCTTGGCGGCGTGGTGCCGGTGATCGACTACATCAACGACTACAAGCGGGAGATCGCCGCCTTCTTCGCCAACAGCACGGCGACCACCCAGGGAACCGCGACCGATGTCACCGGCGGCCTGCGCCACTACCTGCGGACGGCGACGCCGATCAACCCCGAGCTCCTGACGACCTACCAGGCGCGACCGGAGTCAAACCGCTCCAATCCCTACCTGCAGCCTGGGGGGTACAACCAGCTCTCCAAGGGTCTGCCGGTGTTCGGGAGCTATCTGTGCACCAGTCATCCCCTGCCGGGACTGTCGCCTTCTCTGTCTGACAGCACAACTTCCGTGGCCGGTCAGGTGTTGACAGTTGCGCAGGTTCTCCAGAAGTTCTACTTCACGTCTAATCCCTCCGGCCCGACCTGCAAGGGGCAGCCCGCCCTGGGCTCACTGACCACCGGGTCCGATCAAACCTTCCCCCATCTGCATGCCCTTCCATGACTGGCCGGGTCACAGGGCTGGTGCAGCACCCACAACAAAATGACCCCACAAGGAGGAGTCACTTGCGACGCATAGCAGTTGTTTGCACGGCCGCGGTCGTGCTGTTGGCGGTTGCGGCGGGCGCGTATGCCGCCAGCAGCACCACCAACCCCTATAACGGGAGCTTTAGCTTCGGGACCAAGAAGGCGGGCACGGCGAAGAAGCCGGTACCGCTTAGCTACAAGCTGACCGTCCTCGGCAGCAACGGAGCCGGACAGGCTAGGCCGCCGAAGGAGTTCGACGTCAAGACGTCGATCTACGGTCAAAAGCTCGACGGGAAGGACTTCCCGACCTGCAGCCTGGCCAAGATCGCCGCGGCCAAGAACGACAACGTCTGCCCGAAGGGCGCGATGGTCGCTCAGGGATCGCTCAACGCGGTGCTGGGAGCCGATAACGACTTCACCAAGGCCGGCGATGCCTGCAACCCGATCCTGGACGTCTGGAACAGCGGTCAGGGCAAGGAGACGTTCTTCTTCGTCACCAACAACACCAACCACACGTGCCTGGGCGTCGCCACCGGCGGGACCCCGCCGTACCCCGGCACCTACAAGACGGTCGGCAAGTACACGGTCTCAAACGTACCGGTGCCGAGCGACATCTCTGAGCCGCTTCCCGGGCTCGCCGGATCGACGCCGTACGAGCACCTGAACTTCTCCTCGCATTCCAAGAAGGTCAAGGGCAAGAAGGTCTACTCCTCGGCGTCCGTGGCCTGCACCAAGGGCAAGCGTCCGTGGACGGTCACGGTCACCTCGCAGTACCCCGGACAGCCGGTGCAGACGAGCAAGAGCTCGGGTAGCTCCGCCTGTTAGTTCCTTGAAGTGAACGTCGGGCCGCGCGGAGGGTTTGTTGCCCTTCGCGCGGCGTCCGGCGTAGGGTTTCCCGTAGCGTCAGCGATCGAGGAGAGCGATGCCCGAACCAGTGTTGTTTCGTGACCGGTCCCGTCCGGCGCAGGTGGTGCTGGGTGGGGTCGTGCCCGCC
>JBAPXO010000141.1:0-5144 GCA_049284255.1 Solirubrobacteraceae bacterium
CAGTTCCGAACAGATGAGCGACGACGCTCGCCGCCGGCCATCTTCCTGCCGCAAATCGCTCAAGCGCGCCGAGAGAATCCAGCCGTCAGTGCGCGCTGCCGCTCCGCCAGCATGATCGTTGATCCAGCGGGCTCGAACTCACGGGGCTCAGCCGTACCGAGGAATTGATCAAGTCCGAGTGGCGCGCGGATTATCGTTTTCCGGATCAGCCGCGACGGGGTCGATTAGTAGGCGAAGCGCAGTCTCGACGCTCTCCCCTCCAATTCGCATTCACCTGGGTGAATCGTCTCCACGAGCTGGTCGCGCACCGGCAGCCGTCCTAGGGTCGCGCTACGAAGTCAGCACTCGGCCCTCGACGGTCCGGTTCTAGAACCAACCAATAATCGGCTTTGCCGATCGCCGGAGGTTGTCATGTCATCAATGGATGTACCAGCTGATCAGGCGATAGGCGCGAAACCGCGGGAGATCGCTAAGCCGCGTGAGGCTGCCGCGACAAAGCCGAGGTTCATCTCGTGGGTGACGTTGGCGTTGATGACGACGGCGTCGGTCGCGAGTCTGCGCAGCGCGCCGACGATGGCCGTGTACGGGCTGGCATGCGTGTTCTTGTACATCGTGCCGGCGATCGTGTTCCTGCTGCCGCAGTCACTGGTCGCGGCCGAGCTGGCGTCGGGATGGTCGGGCGGCGTGTATCGCTGGGTCAGCGAGGGGATTTCGCCACGGTGGGGGATGCTGGCGGTGTGGTGCCAGTTCGCGATGACGATCTTCTACTACCCGACGCTGCTCGGGTTTGTGGCGAGCACGCTCGCGTATGTGATCAACCCAGACCTGGCGAGCAACGGGCTCTATACCGGTGCGGTGATCGTGGTTGTGTTCTGGGCGGGAGTGTGGGTCTCGGCTCGCGGCGGCGTAAGCGGGGTCGCGAAGCTGGCGTCCAACGGTCTGGTGATCGGCACGCTGGTCCCCGGGGCGCTGCTGCTGATCCTCGGGATCGTGTTTCTGTTGCAAGGGAACTCCTCGGCGGCGCCGATGAACGCGAGCCATCTGCTGCCGGAGTGGACCGGGATCGCCAGCCTGGTGCTGATCGTGAACAACTTCCTCTCTTACTCGGGGATGGAGATGAACTCGGTGCACGTCTCGTCGCTGCGCAAGCCGGGCCGCGAGTTCCCGAAGGCGATGTTCATGGCCACCGGCCTCGTGCTATTGATCTTCATCCTTCCCGCTTTGGCGATCAGCTGGGTGGTGCCGGCGCAGGAGCTGAGCCTGACCGCCGGCGTGATGCAGGCGTTCAGCGAGTTCTTCAGCCACTTCGGGATCGAGCGCCTGGTGCCGATCGTGGCGCTCGCGCTGGTGTGCGCGTCGCTGGGCGGGATGCTCACGTGGTTGGCCGGCCCCTCGAAGGGCCTGGTGCTGATCGCCCGCGATCATGGGTATCTGCCGCCGTACCTGCAGCAGCTGAACGAGAACGGGGTCCCGCTCCACATCCTCCTGGTCCAAGGCGGGCTGACGACCGTGATCGGGCTGCTCTACGCGCTGGTGCCCTCGGTCTCAAGCGCGTACTGGATTCTCAGCGTGATGACGACCCAGGTCTACCTTGTCATGTACGTCCTGATGTTCATGGCCGCCCAACGGTTGCGCCGGGACCAGCCTGATGTGGAGCGCGGGTTCAGGGCGCCGTGGCTGACGCTCATGTGCGTGGTCGGCGGGGCAGCTTCGATCGCGGCGTTTGTGATCGGGTTCGTGCCGCCGTCGCAGTTCGAGAGCGGCAGCCCAGCTGCCTATGTGCTGCTGATCTTGGTCGGCACCGGGCTGATCGGCCTGCTGCCGGCCTGGCTGTTCCTGAAGTTCAAGAAGCCCAGCTGGGAGACGACCGCAGGCGTTACCGCGACACCGGCCGAAGCTCCACCGGCCGAAGCTCCACCGGCCGAAGCTCCACCGGCCGCGCCGACCCCGGCGCCCAGCGCCGCAACCGCTGAGCCTCCCGCCCGGTCTGAAAGCGGGCCGCCGCCGGCGCGCCCTCCGGGGCCTGAGGAGTCGGCCGAGACGGAGAAGCACGACCACCGCAACCGAACGATGTACCTGGTCATCGCGGCTGTCGCCGTGGTGCTGGTGATCGTCGGCCTGTTGACCTACAGCGCGGCGAACAACAATAAGGACGCCCAGGCGAAGGCTCAGCAACTGGAGCAGAAGTTCACGCAGGCTGGGCTGCCGGTATCCGCCACCACGGACGACATCGCCCGCTCGCTCGGGACCAACGGCGGGGCGGTGTGCCAGAACCCGGCCAACGCGCTGGGCAAAGCGAACCTCAACGACACGATCGCCAACGGCGCTGACTTCGCGGGACGACGGCCGGTGATCTTTGACCGGCGCCTGCTCGTCGGCGAGGCGCTGATCCTGCAGACCTATTGCCCTGAGAAGCTCAAGCCCTACCAGGACAAGATCAACAGCCTGAAGTCCGCCGGCACTGTCAAGCTGCCGTGAGCGGAGGCGGGAAGCCGGCCGCATACGGCGGCGGGTCGGCACCCCTAGCGGACGCCGGGCAAGCGGACCGTCCCGCCGGCCGTGGCGTGCTGGCAGCGGCATGTGTCTCGGCGCTGGTGGTTAACGCGAACACGTCCGCGGTGACGATTCTGCTACCGGCGATCAGCAAGGACGTGGGCGCCCCGGTGGCGCAGCTGCAGTGGGCGGTGACCGGCTACTCCCTCGTCGGCGCGGCCGTGATCGCGACCTCCGGTGCGCTGGGAGACGTGCTGGGCCGCCGGCGGGTGTTCCTCGCGGGCCTTGGGCTGTTCGTCGCATCGTGCGCGCTGATCGCGCTTTCGACGAGTGGCGCGGGCGTGGTGGTCGGCAGGATGATTCAGGGTGCGGCGGGGGCGACGATCCTGGCCTGCGGGATGAGTCTGTTGTCGGTCTCGGCCTCCGGCGCCGGTCAGATGCGGGCGATCACCCTGTGGGGTGCGGCGTCGGCGGTGGGCGCGGCAGTGGGCCCGCTGGTCGGCGGCGTGCTGGTCGACTCCACCGGCTGGCAGGGCCTGTTCTGGATCGACGCCGTCATCGCGGCGGCGTGCGTCCCGTTGACGCTTGCCACCGTTCGGGAGTCAAGCGATCCGAACCGCTCGCGCTCGATCGACTATGCCGGCACCGTGCTGATCGCGGTCATACTGGTTCCGCTGGTACTCGCGCTGAGCGAGGGCAACGACTGGGGGTGGGGATCGCTCGCGACGATCGGGTGCCTGGTCCTCTCGGTGGCAGCGACCTGGGCGTTCGTGAGAGTGGAGCGGCGGGTGAGCGCGCCGCTGGTCAACCTCCAACTGTTGCGCAATCAGGTGCTGGTCGGCTCGACGCTGGCGATCCTGATCGTCGCGGGCGCGATCAACGCCCTGCTGTACGTGCTGAGCCTGTACTTCCAGAACCCCGCGGCGTTGGGGCTGAGCGCACTGGAGGCTGGTCTGGCCACGCTGCCGGCGGCCGCCGGAATGATCGCGATCACCCCGCTGATCACGCCGCTGGCGGTCAAGCTCGGGACTCGCTGGGCGATCCTCCTAGGCTTCGCGCTCGCCGCGGTCGGATCCGCGGCGCTCGCGTTCGTGAACGCGTCGTGGGAGTACCTGGCGTTCGTGGCTCCGCTGGTGGCGATCGCGGTCGGGCTCGGGCTGGCGAACGGACCGGCGTCCTCGGCCTCGACGGCCACGGTTTCGGAGGACGAAGTCGGGCAGGCGTCGGGGATCTCGAACATGGCTCGCTACATCGGCGCCGCCGTCGCCGTGGCTGCCGTGGCGACGGTTTTCAACGCCGTCACGAACAATCACCTTCACACCGGGGCCTCCGATAGCGACGCGCTCGCCGCCGGCCTCAGGAGCGCTGCGTTGCTGCTGGCGATCTTCTCCGCCGCCGGCGTCGCCCTCTGCCTCCTGGTCGCGCGCCACCGCCCCGAGCAGCCCCAAGCGATCCACCGGGCCGCGGCGGCAGCGGCAACCGCGCACACGATCCCAACCCGGCCAATACCGGGCGAGAGGGCCATGAGCGAGTCGGCTCGCCCCGTGCTTCAACCGACCCCGGATCCGACGTGACGCTCTCACGCCGCACCAGAGAAAGGACAAGTCATGCCTGCTGATGATCTGCGCCAGGCGGTCACGCGCCTGATGCCGCGCGCGAAGGACGACCTCGCTGAGCTCGTGGCATTCAAGTCGGTCGCCGATCCCAAGCAGTTCCCGCCCGAGGAATGCGAGCGGGCGGCGCGATGGGTGATCGACGCGTTCACCGACGTCGGGCTGGATGACGTGAGGATGTCTGCGACCCCTGATGGGAGCATGGCCGTCCACGGCCACGCCCCCGCGCCTGACGGCACGCCGACCGTACTGCTGTACTGCCACTACGACGTCCAGCCACCGCTCGGAGAGGACAACTGGAAGACGCCGGTCTGGGAGCTGGCCGAGCGCGATGGTCGCTGGTACGGGCGCGGAGCGGCAGACTGCAAGGGCAACATCGCCATGCACCTGACCGCGCTGCGCGCGCTCAAGGATCGTCACGGTGATTTTCGCTGCGGGGTGAAGCTGATCTGCGAGGGCTCGGAGGAGCAGGGCACGGGCGGCCTGGAGGAGTTCGTGCCTCAGAACGTAGACCTGCTGCACGCTGACACGATCTTGGTCTGCGACACGGGGAACTTCGCCGTCGGCGTGCCGACGCTGACCACCACGCTGCGCGGAATGACCAGCGTCGACGTGAGAGTCAACGCGCTCGACAGCGCGATGCACTCAGGCATGTTCGGCGGGCCGGCGCCCGACCCGGTGGCGGCGCTGATCACGATGCTCGCCTCGATGCGCGACGCGAACGGCGACACGACGATCGACGGGCTCGACAACACCCAGAGGTGGAGCGGCGTTGACTACACGTCCGAGCAATTCCGGGCGGACGCCCAGGTGCTGGATGGGGTGGATCTCATCGGCAGTGGCTCGGTCGCCGACATGCTGTGGGCACGGCCCGGGGTGACCGTGCTCGGGATCGACATCCCACCGGTGATCGGCTCCGCCTCGGCGATCCAGGCCTCGGCGGCAGCACGCGTCAGCCTGCGGGTGCCGCCCGGCATGGACGGCAAGGCGGCGCAGGACGCGCTGATTGCGCACCTCCGCAATCGTGTCCCGTGGAAG
>JBAPXO010000142.1:0-1983 GCA_049284255.1 Solirubrobacteraceae bacterium
GACCAGAGGTCGAGGGAGCGGAGCCGGGGTGCGCAGAAACGGGCTGAGCGCCGTGGGTAGGGGACTTGCTCGCGGCGGCGTGCTTCGTGCTCTTCTCCGAGCCAGAGGAGCCAGTCGCCGCCACCAGGACCGCGCGGTGGCTGCTGACGGCGTGGGCGTTCCGAGCCGCATGGTGGGGGCGAGCGCCGCCGCGGGGCCGGCTCGCAGAACGACGCGCCTCATCGCCGCGCACCCCGCGGTGCAGCCTCTCCGGTGGGGCTGTCGTCCATTGCTGCACCCACGCGGGGACGCCGGCCAGGGAGGCGCTCACGTACTCGGCCTGGGGCGCGCGAACGAGCTCGGCGGCCTCGGAGGAATGCTGTGAGGACGACGCCAGCCGCTGGATTCCCGCTCCCGCCGCCAGGGTAGCGGCCAACGTCCCCGCCACGATCTTGGCGGTCAGCATGGTTTGACCTTGTCTCGGCACAGCGAGCTCATCACAGTTCCCCTGGTTGCATGGTAGTCCCCACCTGCGTCGACGCCGGCTCGGGCCCGGGTCGTCGCAGCGCGTTGCAATTAAAACATTCTCGGCGGGGGGAGCCTCTCCAACGCCTAGCTCTTGCGCCAGACCGATATGTGAGACGTGCTCTCGTGGGTGAACGGCTGGCGGTGCCAGTCAGCCCAACGCTCGGCGAGCGTCATGCCAGCGAGTTGCGCCATGAGATCGAGCTCGGCTGGCCAAACGTAGCGAAACGGGATCGCGCGGTGGCGCAGATCGTCGCCGTCGCGCCGGAAGTGGTGTGAGACCAGGCCCTGAGAGGCGACGTCGTACTCATCGATGCCCCAGCTGTCGCCCTCAGCGTGAAAGACGACATGACGCTCGCCCGGTGGGAGGCGCCGCAGCTCAGGGACCCCGACCTCGACGACAAAGCTTCCGCCGGGCTGGAGATGGGCGGCTGCATTGGCAAAGCACGCGACTTGCTCATCCTGTGTCGTCAAGTTCCCGATCGTGTTGAACACGAGGTAGACCAGCCGGAACGACCCTGAGAGGCGCGTGCTCGCCATGTCGCCGATCGTTACGCCAACCCCACCGCCGCCCGGCTTGCGGCGCAGCTGTTCGACCATCGCCGCGGAGAGCTCAATGCCCGACACGTCGATGCCGCGCGCGGCAAGCGGCAACGCGATCCTCCCAGTACCGATCGCAAACTCAAGAGCACGACCATCGCCCGCCAGGTCGGCGAGCATCTCAACGGCCGGTTCAACTGAAGCAGGCTCAAACATCTCCGCCACGGCCTCGTCATAGGACCGTGCGACCTCGGAGCCAAAATGATCCTCGCCCACGTCCATATTTTCGCACCGGCGGCCAACGGGCGGGGACCCCGTGTGGGACCCCGGCCGCTGCCGCATCGGCGTCGCGTAGCTGGCCGGGAGAGCGACCAGCTGGCGGTCAGGCAGGAACCGCGGCGCTCGGCTGCGCGGTAACGGTCTCCACTGCACGTTCGTGGTCTGGGGAACGGCGTTGGTGATGACCGCGCCGCCATAGGAGTGCCCTACGGCCAGTACCGGTCCTGGGACCTGTTGATCACGCTGGCCACATAGGCGGCGTCGGAGGCGAGGCCCCGTAGACCGTCCCACGCAGGTCCGCAAGGGCCGTAGCTATTGACCTCGCGGACGCCGAGGCTCACGCCAACGAGCCCCCTCCGCCGCGGGCTAGGAGTAGTCCTGGGGCCCTGTGGTCGCCATCGCCTGCTCGCCGGCCGTGACTCCGGCACCAAGCGTGTAGCTCAGATGCCCGCCTAGCCAGCCGCCTGCACCGAGCGCTGCCGAGCCGACCAGCGAGAGCAGCCGGCCGCGTCCGCGGGCGCCTCGCTTGCGCGCCAAGTAGGAGCCGGTCATGAGCGCAGTTGCGGTGGCGTTCGCAGCGGCGTGGACGAGACCGGAACGACGTACTGCGGCATTACCCTGCTCCGCGTCCGCATAGTCTGACCAGCCGGTGGCGATGGT
>JBAPXO010000143.1:0-14447 GCA_049284255.1 Solirubrobacteraceae bacterium
TCGCGCGGTTCGAGCATCCCAAGCTGCTGATGAGCTACGTCGGGCTGGTGCCCTCCGAGCACAGCTCGAGGCAGACCCGCCGGCAAGGCGCGATCACCAAGTCCGGCTCCCAGCACGCCCGCCGGCTACTGGTCGAGGCCGCCTGGCACTACCGCCACCCGCCCCGGCTCGCCACCCGTCTCAAAGCCCGCCAAGTCGAGCAACCCGCCGTGGTAATCGCGATCGCCTGGAAGGCACAGCAGCGATTGCACCAGACCTGGCGCCGGCTCGACCCCCAGCGCGGTAAGCGCCGGGCGCACCATTCACGCGATGGTTGCGCTGGTCCGGCTCCAGGACAAGCTGCAAATGGGGCGTCTGAATCGTGGGATCCACACAGAACGCGGCCGGGGCGAGGACCAGTCGCCGCGGACGACAACTTCTCGGCTACTCCTGGGGACCGGCTGTTCACCCGCCGCGAGCAAAACGTCCAGCAGCCAGCTACTCCATTCGTTCTAAGGTAGCCGCAATGAGGCTTGACAGCGTCCACGTTGCGCCGGTCGTTCACTGCCTGGCGCGAGCGTAGGCTCGTGCGCCACCAATTCAGCGCGCGCACGAACCCGCGAAGGCAAGTGGCGGCGACGCGATCGTGAGTCACCGGTGGGGCACCGACGCGGTCATCGTCGGTTCAGGCCAGTCGCTCTACGCGCGCCATCCTCCACCCGGCACGACGACGCTCCAGGTCCTGGCGCAGGCAGCCCGGGCGGCACGGGAGGACGCCGGCCTCGACGCGGCGCAACTCGATGGCCTGGCCGTCTCGTCGTTCTCGCTCGCGCCCGACCAGGCAGTCGACTTCGCGTGGCGGCTTGGACTCCGCCTGCGGTGGCTCATGCAGGACACCAACGGAGGAGCCAGCGGAGTCAACATGCTTCAGCACGCCGTGCGGGCCGTCCAGGCCGGTGACGCCACCGCGATCCTGCTCGTGGCGGGCGATCATCTCCCGCGGGAGCGCTTTCAGGCTCTGGTGGACAACTACAACAGCGCCACGCGCGACCACCTAGCACCGCTGCCCTTCGGCGGCCCCAACTCGCTGTTCGCGATGCTGACCCAGCGTCACGCCCAAGCCTGCGGGCTTGAGCGGGCGGACTACGGAGCGCTCGTGGTCGCTCAGCGCCAGTGGGCGGCCGGCAACCCGGGGGCCGCGTACCGCAGTCCGCTGACGATCGACGAGTACCTGGAGGCGCCGATCGTGGCCGAGCCGCTATGCCAGTACGACTGCGTGCCCGTCGTTACCGGCGCCGACGCGATCATCGTGGCCGGTGGCCGGAGCGCGGACCACCTCGGCATCAACGTACGGGCGGCGCAGCTTCTGATCAACCCTGATGATCAGGAGGGCGATGGGCTTCGCACGGGGCTCGCCGAGATATCGGATGATCTCTGGAGCGCCGCCGCCGCCGGGCCACACGACATGGACACGACGATGGTCTACGACGACTATCCGGCGATGGCGCTGATCCAGCTCTGTGATCTCGGCTACGCGTCCGTCGGGGACTTGCGGTCCCTGATCCACGGGGCGGTCGCGTCCCGCCGGCTGGCGCTGAACACGTCGGGCGGGCAGCTCTCGGCCGGCCAGGCCGGGGCGGCCGGCGGCATGCACGGCCTGGTCGAGGCCGTCCGTCAGCTCCGCGGCGAGGCCGGGGACCGCCAGGTGGCAGGAGCGCGACTGGCGCTGGTGGCCGGCTACGGGATGGTCTGCTACCGCTACGGCGCGTGCGCCGGGGCGGCGGTGTTGGAGCGCCGAATGAGGGGCCGACCATGACCGAGCTGCTGAGGGGCGTCCACGCGCCCCGGCCATGACCGAGCTGCTGATCCAGCGCTGCGAACGTTGCCGCGCCGCCTTTTTTCCCGATCGGCTGTGGTGCTTACGGTGCCGGGAAACCACCTTTAGCCGGGAGCCGGCCGGGAACGGCCGCGTCGAGGAGGAGACGACGCTACGGCGTGTGCCTGACCCAGAGGCCGGCGAGGTCCGGCTGGGCTCGGTGAGACTGGCCGCGGGACCTGTGGTCATCGTCCGCCTGAGCGCCGGCATTGGCGCGGGCGCCGAGGTTCGGCTGGAGCACGCGTCCGACGGGGCGGTGTGGGCCCGGGCGCCCCATGCTTGCGCCGTCCACCCCACTTACGACCGAGCATAGGAGCGAGAGGATGCGGATTCGCTGGCAGAGCTTCATCGACCCTGACCGCCACCGGGTGTACTTCGAGCTGTTGAAGGCACAGCTGGGGCGGTGTGCCGGCGACGGTGTCAGTTACGAAGTCGTCGGCCTCGACCCGCCGGACACCGAGCTTCACCGACTCAGTGAGATGCGCTGCGGCCTGCGGGCGGTGGCCAACGCGATCGCGGCCGAGCGCGAGGGATTCGACGCCTTCTTGATCGGCCATTTCCAGGACAGCGCCATGCACGAGGCGCGGGCGTCGGTCGACATCCCCGTGCTCGGCCTGGGCGAGACCAGCATGCTTCACGCCTGCACCCTGGGGCAGCGCGCCGGGCTAATCACCATCGACCCGATCTTCATCGCCTGGCACCGGGAGCAGATCGCTCGCTACGGGCTCTCCGACCGCATCGTCGGTGTCACCGCGATGGCGACGCTGTCGGTCTTGGATTACGTGAGAGCCTGCGAGGAGGAGGCCGCGTTTGCTCGCGTGCTCGAGCAGTTCGAGCGGGCGGCGCGGCCGCTCTTGGAGGCGGACGCCGAGGTGCTGATTCCGGCCGGGGGCCTGCCGGCGCTGGTCCTCTCGCAGCGCTCGGGGTTGGAGATTGGGGGCGCCGTGGTCCTCGACCCGCTGCCGGTGCTGGCCAAACACGGCGAGGCGGCGGTCGCGCTCGGCGAACTCGGGGTGCCAATCGTCAGCCGGCGGGGAGCGTTCGCCCTGCCCTCCAACCGCTGCCGGGAAGAGTTCCTGGCCGCGCTCGGCTGAGCGACCGCGCGTTCCGGCCGCTCAGCCCACAGGCGGCCATGGCTCGGTCCGGCGCAGCATCGACCTCAGCCTGCCCATTCCGATGCTTTCGAGACCGCCGTGCTGCAGGCGATCAAGCAGCACCACGATCACCAGGATGACCCCGGTCACGATCTGCTGCCAGTAATCCTGGACCCCGGAGATTGAGAGCCCCTGCTGGAGAGTGGCGAGGAACAGCACGCCAATCGCCGTGCCACCCACCCCACCGATGCCTCCGGCGAAGCTGGTGCCGCCCAGGAGCACCGCGGCGGCGGCGTCGAAGATGACCGTGCCTCCCACCAGCGGGCTGGCGGCGCCGATGCGCGCGTCCTGGATGACACCCGCCAGCGCGGCGAGTACCCCGGCGATGGCGTAGACCGCGATCAGCGTGCGTGCGACGCGCACGCCTGAGAGCCGGGCCGCGTCCATGCTCCCGCCCACCGCGTACACGTCGCGGCCGAAGTAGGTGCTGCGTTGGATGTAGAGCGCGATCAGGAAGACCCCCAGCATGATCCAGGCCGGGATCGGTATCCCCAGCGCGTGGTTGAAGGCAAGGGCGGTCAGACCCGGGGAGATCAGCTCGGTCGTAGAGCTCTTGGACCAAAAATCGACCAGACCCCCGTACAGCGTCAACGTGCCTAGTGTGACCACTAGGAAGGGGAGCCCCATCTTTCCGATGAGGACGCCGTTAACGAGCCCTCCGATGGCGAGGCCGAAGGCCAGCGTGATGACGATGGCATAGCCCATCGGGACGCCGCTGCCTGCCATCAGCTTGCCGAGCGCGATTCCCATCAGGGCCAGCAGTGAGCCGAGGGAGAGGTCGAAGCCGCCAGTGAGCATCACGAACGTGAGGCCGATGGCGACCATCCACAGCACCGCCGCACTCGTCAGCAGCGCATCGAGATCGGCTGACGTGAAGAAACGGCTCGACGACAGCGAGAAGTAGATGAAGATCGCCACCAGCAGCACCAGCACGGCCAGGAACCGCTGCCGGAACGCCGCCCGCTGGACTCGCCGGGCCCCCCCTCTGGGCGACCGGGGTCCGGTGCCAGTTCCCGCGCTCTCGACCTTAGTGCTCGTTGCGTGACTCATGATGTCCCACCGCATATTGGGCTATGCGCGCCTCAGTCGCCTCGTCACGGTTCAGTGACGCGACGATCCGCCCGCGGTACATGACGAGGATGCGATCGCAGATCAACCGCAGCTCTGGCGTCTCCGAGGAGCTGACCAAGATCGCCACTCCTTCCTCCTTGATCTGATTCAGCAATTTGTAGATCTCCGCTTTCGAGCCGACGTCGACGCCGCGGGTCGGCTCGTCGAGCAGCAGCACCTTTGGCTTGATCGCAAGCCACTTGGCCAGTACGACCTTCTGCTGGTTGCCGCCGCTCAGGCGAGCGACGGGAGCGTCCATCGAGTCGGTGACGATCCCGAGCCGGGCAATCGCGTCCGCCACGAGGCGCCGCTCGCGAGTACGACTCGGCCGGCGCAAGCGCCATGAGCGCGACCCTTCGGCCATCAGCAGGTTCTCCCGCACGGTCATGTCCTGCACGAGCCCGAGCGTCTTGCGCTCGGCCGGCACGTATCCGAGACCATGGCTCATCGCGGAGCGGGTGTCCCGGCACACGGCTGGTCGGTCGTCGATCTCCACCGAGCCGGTGGCCCTCGCCTCGGCTCCAAACAGCCCTTCCAAGAGCGAGCTGCGGCCGGCACCCACGAGACCAGCGATTCCAACGATCTCGCCCTTCTCGACCTCCAGGCTGGCGTCAGTGACGCGGCCGGGAACGCTGAACCCGGTGACCCGCAGCACGGGGTTGGCGCTGACGTGCCCGTGCCTGCCGAGCTCGAGGTGACTCAGCTCCCGTCCGATCATCAACCCAATCAAACTGTCACGGTCGTACTGGCCGATCGGTCCGGTGCCGACGACCGTGCCGTCTCGCAGAATCGTTACCCGGTCGACGAGATCGAAGATCTCATTCATCCGGTGAGAGACGAAGGCCACCGCGACGTCCTGCCGGCGCAGCGCCCGCACGGCGTCGAACAGAGCAACGACCTCGTCGTCGGTCAGCGCGCTGGTCGGCTCGTCGAGGATCACCACGCGCGCGTCCATCGACAGCGCTCGAGCGATCTCGATCATCTGCTGCTGGTCGGGGCGAAGCTCACCCAGGAGCTCGTCGGGCCGGATCTCGAGCTGGAGCCGCTCGAGGATCCCGGCCGCGCGCGCCCGGGTTGCCCGCCAATCGATCCCGTACCAGCGGCGCGCCTTTCGCGGGCCGAGGAAGATGTTCTCGGCCACCGTCAGGTGCGGGACCAGCGTCGTCTCTTGGGTGACCGTCGCGATTCCGGCCTGCATTGCGGCCGTGGCGTCTCCGAAGCGAACCGGCTGGCCGGCAAGCAGCACACTGCCGGCGTTCGGCGCCAGCTGACCCGACAGGATTCGCAGCAACGTCGACTTGCCGGAGCCGTTCTCGCCGACGAGGCCGTGAATCTCCCCGGCGTGCAACTCAAAGTCGACCCCCCGGAGCGCGCGGACGCCGCCGTAGCTCCTGCGAACCCCGGCGGCCTGTAGCCGGACCGGACTCACACGCGCTCCTCGAGCGCGGCGCAGGTCGCCAGCACGAGATCCTCACGGTAGGGAGCCGCGGCCACCTGCACGCCCACGGGTAGTCCCTCCTCCCGCCCCACAGGAACGCTGGCGGCCGGCAGCCCGCCCAGCGCGATCAGGTGGACGTAGTCAAAGGCACGAAACTCGCCGTACCTCTCGGAGGGCAGACCGCCAGGCGGCTGGCCGTGGTGAGGGGCCGGACCGGCCACGACCGGACACAGCAGCACGTCGACTCGGTTCGCGAACGCGCGCACGGTGGCCCTGACCGCCTGCACGCGCGCCTGGGTGGCGAACCACTGGGCTGCGCTGGGGGTATATGCCGAGACCGCGTCAAGCAAGCCGGTCATGAGCTCGTGGTGCCGCCCGCCGGCGCCAGCGAGGTCGGCCCGGACCTGCGCGCCGCCATCCGCGGCGACGCACAGGAAGAAGAGCTCCGTGGGGTCCTCGTCCCAGGGTGCGGTGACCTCGACCACGTGGGCGCCGGCGTCAGCCAGGGCATTGGCCGCGCGCTGCATCGCGGCCTGGGTTCCGGCCGTCACCTGGAGTCTGGGGTCATCAGCGAACACGCCGACGCACAGTCCGTCAAGCTCGACCGCCTCCGGGTCCCGCATCGGCGCGGGCACGGCGTAGGGGTCGATCCAATCAGGTCCGCTGATGACCGGCACCACGAGCCGGAGGTCCTCTGTGAACCGGGCGATCGGCCCGACACAGAACAGGTCCATGTAGCCGCTCGCCCGCGTGCTTGGCCAGATGCCCGTATCCGGCACGCGCCCGACTGTGGGACGCATGCCGAGGACGCCGCAGTAGTGGCCGGGAACTCGCAGCGAACCGCCGCCGTCGGTGCCGATCCCCAGGGGCGTCGCGTCCGCGCCGGCCAGGGCCGCCTCTCCGCCGCTGGATCCTCCGGGCGTCCGGGAGGAGTCCTCGGGATGATTGGTTCGTCCGTGGACGAGGTTGTCGGTCTCGTAGGCGGCGCTGTACTCCGGGACGTTGGTCTTGGCGAGGATTAGCCCCCCCGCGGCGCGTACGCGCGCGACGACCGTCGCGTCACGAGCCGGAACGAATCCAACTCGGGCCAGCGAGCCGCCGGTGCAGGGGAGGCCGCTTACGTCAATCGAGTCCTTGATCGTCACCGGCAGCCCGAGCAGCGGCCGCCTGTCGCCCTCCCCGCGAGCGCGATCGGCCTCATCGGCGGCTGCCAGCACAGCCTCGTGATCGAGCGCAACGACCGCATGGAGCCGATCGTCGACCTCGGCTATCCGGGCCAGGTAGTGCTCGGCGAGCTCACGCGCGGAGAGCTCGCCACGAACCAGCATCGAGATCCATTGCGCCGCCGACGGCTGCGCCGCCTCAGCGCGAGAGCGCGCCGTGGAAGCTGTCGATGGCACTCTTGATCCACATCTGGTTGTCCCAGTCGGACTGGCGCTCCGCCAGCTCCGCCTCCAGTTGCTGCTCGATCTCGGTGAGCGACACCCCGTCGGCGCGGAGCAACGCGACGCGATCGCGCACCGTCACAAGATAGTCGCGCAGCGCCTCGATCAAGGAGGCGTCGCCAACCTGCCCGTGGCCGCCGACGACGATCTCAGGCTCGAGCGACTGAAGCCGATCGAGCACCTGGAGCCACAGGATCCCGTCGGCGTCCTCGTCCGGGAAGATCGGCAGGAAGCGCTCCTCGACCAGATCGCCGACGAACAGCACACGCGACTCGGGCAGGAAGATCACCTGGTCGCCACGCGTATGGGCCGGGCCCACGAACAGCAGCTGCGCCACCACGCCCCCCAGGTCCAGAGAGGCGGCCGGCCCGTCGTAGACCACGTCGGGCGAGGTGAGATCGACATCGGACAGGAGCTCGGCCAGGCCGGAGCCGAAGCCCGAGAACATCTCGATGTACTCGGGCCCCTTGACCGCCAGCTCCTCGGCCTGCGCGGCGTTACAAACATAGGTCGCCGATCCGAACGACTGCGCGCCGAAGGCGTGCTCGGGATGGAAGTGGGTGGTGGTAAGCAGCAGCTTGCGCTCGCCGCCGAGCCTCTTGGCCTCCTCGAAGATCCGGTGGCCGTTGCGTGGCCCCAGCGCCGTCTCGATGACCAGAGTCGATCGATCCCCAACAACGATTCCCGCGTTGGGAACGAACTCCACCCGTCGGTCGGGCATCACGTGGACGCGTTCAACGATCTCCTGGGTGTGCCCCAGGGGGACCAGCGGTGGGGTATCAATCGGCATCCCCGCTGTGCCTCAGCTCCCTGGATACTCCTGCTTGAGTTGTTGCTCCCACGGGACGATCGAGTTCACATTGGCCTTCTCGACGAGCACCGGCGGCCCAGCCTTGACCGTGGTGGGGATCTTCACCCCTTCCGAGAGGTCGTACAGCCCCCAGGCGAAGTCCTTGCCCATGCTCGGATCATCGAGCTTGATGGTGAACGTCTCACGTCCGGCCTTGATCGCACCGAGGGCGTCACTGCCGCCGTTCTCCCCCGCCAGGGCGAGGTCGGTGATTCCCTGGGAGCGGGCGGCCGACGCCGCGCCGATCGCCGATGGGTCGTTGTAGGCCATCACGCCCTTGATCGACCCCTGCTGACCCAGTAGCTGGGTCATCGCCTTCTCCCCTCCGGCGATGTCGTCGGTCGGGTTCGATGCGTTGCCTGCCACCTTCAGCCCGAACTTCTGGGCCCAGTAGGCGTCACGCTGGATGCTGAACACGATCGACGGCACCTTGACCTCGAAGTCGATCGTCCCCACCGAAGCGCCTGGCTTCAACATCTGGGCCATCTTCTGCGCGGTCATGTAGGCGGCCTGATCGCGGCGCTGCCAGACCTGGCTCTCGTAACCGCCGAGCGCCTTCGTGCTGGTGAAGTTCAAATCGATCGTGACGAGATGGATACCGGCCGCGCGGGCCCGGGCCACATCGGGTGCGAGCGACTTCGGGTCCAGCGCGAAGACGGCGATGCCGTTGACCTTCTGCGCGATCAGCTGATCGAACTGGCTCACCTGCGTGTTGACGTCGCCCTCGGCGTCTTTTTCGACGTACTGACCGCCCAGCTTCTGGGTCTCCAGGCGCATCGCGTCGCCGAGCACGGTGAGAAACTCGTTGCTGCTGCCCTCCGGATTCAGGTACCCAAGCAC
This sequence comes from Solirubrobacteraceae bacterium, assembly GCA_049284255.1. Classification (GTDB taxonomy): domain Bacteria; phylum Actinomycetota; class Thermoleophilia; order Solirubrobacterales; family Solirubrobacteraceae; genus Palsa-465. Next base: position 8,693 of record JBAPXO010000143.1, read on the forward strand.
GAGCTTCTTGGGCTTCGGACGCGGATAGGTGGCCGGCACCGTCTGCTCGATGCTGGAGAACGCGACGTTGGTTGGTGCGGCAGCGCTCGTAGTCGAGCTTGACGCGCTGCTGCTGGCACCACTGCTGCTGCTCGAACTACTACTGCTGCTGCTGCCACACCCGGCCAGCGCGATTGCCGCGACACAGCCGGTGGCCAGCATCAAGGTACGAAGCTTCACCGTCGATCTCCTCTCACTACGTGCCTGCGTCAGGTCGCGGGCCGTGGCACGTCGCGACACCCTCCTAGAGCGCGACCGACGGTTGACATTTGATCACATCTCTAGCACCTCGGATCGCCGAGCGCAAGCAACGTGCATCACTGTCAATCTCGCACTAACGAACGATCCAGGAATCCGGCGACACAGTCGGAGAATCGCTCCGGCCAGCCGTCCGGGAGCGGCACCATCCCGCCGCTGATGACCGCCGTCTCGGCATGAGGCAGCGCGGCGTGCAGCCGTTCTAGCTGGCCAAACGCGTACGGGTCACGGTCTGCGCCGATTAGCAGGACCGGCATTCGCAGGCAGGTCACCCGGTCGTCCATCTCATAGCTGCCTACGACATGGTGGCCGAGCCGGGCGAGCGGCCCGGCGCGCACCGCGTCCCTGACGTAGCGATCGAGGAGATCCGGGCAGTCAGCGGGATAGAAGCTCGCGCGTGAACGGCGCAGGCCCTCGGCGTCCTGCGCGTCATCGACCCCTGACTCATCCGGCGGGCGATCGCGGTAGTCGGAGTCGGTTAGCGGCGTCGAACTGAGCACGAGGGAAGATATTCGCTCAGGCCGCTGCGCCGCCAGCTCAACAGCGATCACTCCTCCGGTGTGATGTCCGACCAGAGCCAGGCTGTGAAGCGACAGCCAGTCGAGCGCTGAGCTGATGGCCGACGCCCAGCGCTCGATCGTCGGATCGCCGGGAACCGGGGCCGACGCGCCGAACCCGGGGGTGTCAAACGCGATTGCGCGGTAGCCGCGGGCGCCGAGCAACGGCATGACGTCCCGGTACTCGTCCCATGAGCGGGGCGTCTGGTGCAGGAGCACGACCGGCATTCCCTGGCCTAGCGAGGCGAAGCTGAGGGGCCCGTGCTCGAGCTCGATCCTGCCATGGTGAACCTGGCCTGATTCGGACCGGGGATGGTGGTTCGGTGTCGGCACGGGGCGCTCCTCTCAGTCATGGCATGGACGGCTCGAGGCCGGCGGCAAACTCACGCACGACGTCGCAGAAGCGATCGGCCTCCTCGATCGGGATGCAGTGTCGCGATCGCTCGAAGATGACCTGGCTCCCGACCGGGGCCCGGTCGGCGATGTACTCGGCCAGCGACGGTGGGTAGTAGGGATCGTGGCACGAGTAGGCGGCCAGCACCGGCACCTGCAGCCGCGCCAGCGCGGCGCGCATGTCCAGCCGGCTCTGCTGCTCGACGACCCGCAGAGCGACGTCGAGCGGCGTCTGCAGCGCGATTGCGTAGAGCCAGTCGACCAGCGCCGGCTCCGGATCGAGAACCGTCTGAGCTTGGAACTCCCACTCGCCGGCCGGCCACGAGTCACGTAGGTGGATCAGATGCCCCTGGAGCTCCTCCTCGGTCATCGCGTGGGGGAAGTCCGGAGCCCGGGTGAGGCGCAGCGGGCCGTTGACGATCACCAGGCCGCTGATGCCGGCTCCGCCACGCTCCAGATACCGCAGCGACACGGTGGTCCCCAACGACCAGCCGACCAGGACCGCGTCGCGCACGCCGGCGATGGAGATGACGGCGGCCAAGTCGCTGGCCAGCTCGTCGAAGTCGTAGGCGCCCCGAGGCTTGTCGGACTCGCCCATGCCCCGTAGATCGAAGGCGATCACGCGATGGTCCTCCTGAAGCCGCGCGATCACCGGATCCCAGAGGCGCGAAGAGCCCTTCCACCCGTGTACCAGGATGACGGGCCGGCCGCCCTCCCCGCGATCGGTGAACCGCAGCCGCACCCGGCCGGCGCCCTCCACGTAGCTCACGCCCCCGTCCCTTCGGTGCTCCGGTTGACTTGCGCCAGGCGGTGAAGTGTCGCCGAGCGAGTGACCGAGCCCAGGCACAGCGGGATCGATTGAGAGCGGTGCTCCTTCGCCGGCTCGGCGGTCCCGAGGTGCTCGAGGTGGCCGAGGTTCCCGACCCGGTGCCGGGAGCGCGTGAGCTGCTCGTGCGTGTGGAGGCGACCTCCATCAACCGGCGTGATCTGCTGATGCGGGCCGGCCATCCTCATCCTGCCTATCGCGTGCCACTGCCGGGGATCCTCGGCCTCGACCTGTGCGGCCATGTCGTGGACGCCGGAAGCGAGGTCGAGGGCTTTGGCACCGGCGACAGGATCACCGTGAACCCGTACATGCCCTGCGGTCGCTGCGCCTATTGCCGGGTGGAGCGCTCGCAGACCCGCGAGGACGCGCTGGCCTGCATCCAGCACTTGGACTCTGGACGCCTGCAACCGCTCGTGGCCGAGACGCTGGTCCTCGAGCAAGTCGCCAAGGGGCACCGCATGCTCCAGGGTGGTGAGGTGGCCGGCAAGGTCGTCGTGCGCGTCGCCGGCTGAAGCGCTCACCGACCGCTCCGCTGCGCATCGCGATCCCAGGTGGAGGACGTGATGCCTCGCTCGCGCAGCACCTGCTTGCGCACCTTGCCGTTCTCGGTCAGCGGCAACTCCGAGACGAAGTCGAGATAGCGCGGCACCGCGAAGTACGGCAGCAGCGGCCGGCAGTGAGCGATCAACTCCGGCGCGGTGAGCGCGGCGTCCTTCTCCAGCACGACCGCCGCCGCCACGTCGTCCTCCCCCAACTCCGAGGGCACGGGGAAGGCCGCCGCGGCCTGCACCGCCTCGTGCTCCAGAAGCGCCTGCTCCACCTCCCAAGAGGAGATGTTCTCCCCGCGCCGGCGAATCGCGTCCTTGGCCCGATCGACGAACCGGTACCACCCGTCGGGGTCTCGCACGACGCGGTCACCGGTGTGAAACCACAGATTTCGCCACGCCGTGATCGTCTGCTCGGGCATCGCCCAGTAGCCGTCGGCGAAGGCAAACGCGTCGTCGTGGCGCAGGACGAGCTCGCCCGGGGCCCCATCCGCCACCGGATCGTCCTGCTCGTCGACCACGCGCGCGTGAAATCGGGCACGGACCGTGCCCATGTACCCGCCGCGGCCCCGGGTGGGATCCTCGGCGGCGATTGCGCAGTTGGTCTCGGTCGAGCCGTACCCCTCGACGAGCTGAACGCCAAAGCGGTCGCGAAACCGATCGAACAGGCGCACCGGAGTGGCGGGCGCCAGAGCGACCCGGACGCGGTGCTTGCGCTCCTGAGGCTCGGGCGGCCGGGACATCAGGATGCCCACCATGGCCCCCAGCAGATAGGTCACCGTAGCCTCAGAGGCGACCAGGCGCGACCAGAACCGGGAGGCCGAGAAGCGCTCGCCCAGCACGAAGGTGGCGCCGCTGACCAGCGCCTGCACGAACGCGGTGAGCGCGTTGGTGTGGAAGAGCGGCAGGCACGTGTAGAGCACGTCCCCGGTCCTGATGCCCAGCGATTCGCTGACCAGGACGCCCCACCAGTAGAGCTGAGCCTGGGGGCAGCGAACGCCTTTGGAGGGCCCGGTCGTACCCGAGGTGTAGAGGATGCAGGCGATGTCGCCCGGAACGGCAGGATGCGGCGAGATGGCCTCGCCGGCCGCAGGAGGCAGGCTGATCCGGCAACCCGAGAGCTCACCCTGGGCCGGGCCGTCCAGCACCCACGCCTGCTCGAGTGTCCCGGTCTTTCCCAGCGCGGCGACCGCCTCCACCAGCACTGACTCGATCATCAGGAGCCGAGCCCCGCAATTGCGGAGTATGTGCTCGAGCTGAGGACCCCGAGACGCGGTGTTGATCGGGACGGCGATTGCGCCGGACCAAGCGCATCCGAGGATCAGCTCGAGCAGCTCGAGACGGTTCTCGGACATCGCCGCCACGCGGTCCCCCGGGCGGACGCCGGCCGCCCGGAGCCTGCCGGCGCAGCGGGCCGCCCGGTCGCGCACCTCCGGGTAGGTGAACTCCGTATCACCAAAGCGCACCAGGACGCGATCCGAGTGCGCCGAGGCTTGCCGCTCGAGCAGCGCCGGCAGGGTCCGCTGCGAGAACGAGATGTCTCGCAGGGCGCACCGCACCGGCTCCACGGCTGCGTCGCGCGTCGTCATCCGCGAGCCACAGAGCGCGCCAGCTGCTCGATCTCCGCGGCGACCGCCTCCGGAGCTTCAATCATCACGAAGTGCGTGCGGGCGTCGAGGCGGCGCACCGAGAACCAGTCGTGCTCGGCCGCAAATAGCTGCTGGAGCTCCAGATACTCGGGTGCCGGCGGCTGGCCGTACAGATGCAGCACCGTGGGCGGCGCCGCCAGCGCCGCCAGCGCCTTGAGCGGGCTTGTCTGACGCAAGTAGGCCGCCTGGATCTCTCGCCCGGACCGCATCCACATGGCGGCGGCCTGGCGGCTCATGACCTCGATGGCGTCGGTGATCGGAGCGCTCGTGTCGCCCGCTCGCCAGATCTCGAACAGCGTGTCCCTGGCCTGCGGCCACCGGACCGGGTCCTGCAGCTCGGAGAGCAGCCCCAGGTAGGGCGGCGAGGGTTCCGCCAGCATCCAATCGAGATGCACGATCGCGGGCACCCGGTCGCCCAGCTGCCGGCGCAGCTCGATCGCCACCCAGCCCGAGTGCGACGCCGAGCAGGGGATGACGGTGTGCAGACCGCAGGCGTCGATCACCGCCAGGGCGTCCTGCACCATGTCGTCGGTGGTGAAGTCCTCGGTCGCGGGACGTGATTCACCATGGCCGCGCCATTCGAAGCTCACCACTCGTCGGTGAGCGGCCAGGCGCGGCGCCGCCTGCGCCCAGCGCCGGCGGCTCGAGCACCACCCGGTCAGCAGGAGCAGCGCCGGCTCGCCCTCCCCCCGGTCGTCATAGCCAAGACCGCCGGGACCGGGGCCGCCAGGACCCTGCTGAGTGGCGAGGTCATGCATCAGCCGCCGGGCAAGCATATCGGGGCCATCTGATCTGTGATCAAATAGGCCGATGCGCGTGGCGATCGCCGGAGGAGGCGTCGGCGGCTTGGTCGCTGCGCTCGCGCTCACCCGGAAGGGAATCGACTGCGTCGTCTTCGAGCAGTCCCAGACGGTGGCCCCGGCCGGAGCCTCGCTTCAGCTCGGGCCGAATGCGCTGCGACTGATCGACGAGCTCGGTTTCCTGGGCCGGCTGCGCAAGATCGGGGTCCGGCCGCAGGCGGTCGACTTCGTGCGCTGGGGTGACGGATCCCTGCTCCTGCACATGCCGCTCGGGCCGGCGATGGAAGGCCACTTCGGCGCGCCTCAGCTCGACTTCTACCGCCCTGATCTGCACCGGGCGCTGCTCGAGTCCCTGCCCGCGGGAACCGTGGTGCCCGGCGCGACGGTGAGGGCAGTCGATCAGGACGCCGCCGGCGTGAACGTGACGCTGCAGAGCGGCGATCAGGTCCGGGCCGAGGTGGCGGTGGCCGCCGACGGCATCCGCTCCCGGATCCGCCAGCAGCTCACCGGTGCCGACGAGCCCGTCTTCTCCGGCACCGTCGTCTACCGCGGCGTCGCGCCACGAGACGCCGTCGCCGCCCTTCACCCGGAGCCGATCAACTACTACTGGCTGGGGCCCTACCGCCACGGCGTGTCGTACTGGATCGCCGCCGGTGATCTGCTGGCGGTCAACTGCGCGGTGCAGCAC
>JBAPXO010000144.1:0-2371 GCA_049284255.1 Solirubrobacteraceae bacterium
TCGCGTGACACCGCGGAGCACGTGCCGGGGCCCGACGGCAGCCCCACGTCGCGGCGTTCTCGACCCTAGGGGCGCTAGGTACCTGGTCAGCCGGCGAGCCGCAGCCGGCAGCGAAGCGACCAACCGCGTTGCTAGATTCTCGCGCGATGTCCCGTGGGGCAACCGAGACCGTCTGCGCCCACCGTCCGAGCGCAGCCGAACTCGGATGACCGCGTCGGATGGGCGGCTCCGCGTCCTGACGATGATCGACTACGCTGCCGGCGGAGGCGGCGCGGAGCGCTTGGCGGCTGGCCTGGCCCGCTCTCTGCCCCGGGATCGCTTCGAGACATGGGTTTGCTCCACTCGGTCGGGTCCCGACGGTGGGGGCGAGCCCGACCCTCGGGACGGCGTGCGTTACATGAGTCTCGAGCGGCGGACAAAGTGGGATCTACCGCGACTGCGAAGGCTCGCCGATCTGATGCGCGAGCAACGCTTCGACGTTGTCCATGCACACATGCACGGCTCAAACGCCTGGGCGTCCGTGTTCGGGAGCCTCTACCGGGTGCCCGTGATCCTCGCCCACGAACACAACTGGTCCTACGCGGACGACCGCATGCGGATCTTGCTCGATCGCTGGTTTATCAGCAGGCTGGCCACGCGGTTCATCGCTGTCTCAGAGGCCAATCGCGAGACGATGATGCGCCTCGAGCACATTCCCGACGAGAAGATCATCGTCCTGCCGACCGCGTATGTCCCGCACGACATCAACCGGCCCCTGGACCTGCGCGCCGACCTCGGTCTCCCCGCGAACTCGCTGCTCGTCGGGGTTGCGGCGTACTTCAGAGAGGAAAAGGCCCTCGACGTTCTCATCCGGGCGATGGCCATCGTCACACGCCAGATTCCCGAAGCGCATTTGGTGATCGCTGGGAAGGGAGACTGCAAGGCCGAACTGGAGCGGCTGGTGGACGATCTCACGCTCCGGGAGCACGTGCACTTCCTGGGAAGCAGGCGCGACGTGACCTCGATCCTCGACGATGTGCAACTTGGGGCCATGTCCTCCGATTGGGAGGGCATGCCCCTGTTCGTGTTCGAGTGCATGGCCACGCATACGCCGATCGTCGCCACCAACGTGGGCGGCCTGCCCGAGATCGTGGACAACGGTGAAACGGGCGTCCTCGTTCCGCCTCGTGACCCGGACGCGCTGGCGGCGGCGATTTCGCGCCTGCTCACCGATCCCTCCTACCGCGACCGTCTGGCCGACGCTGCCGGTGAGCGTCTGGGCCAGTTCACTATCGAGCGACTGACCGACAGGTTCGCGGAGCTCTATGAGACGTTGTACGAGCGGGCCACCGGGCACCGGGGCGAGCCTCGCTCACGAGTCGGTGCGTGAAGTCCTCGCTCGTACTCTGCTACCACGCCGTCAGCCCCGCTTGGGAGGCGGACATCTCGGTGACCCCCGAAGCGCTGGAGCGGCAGGTCGGCGGTCTGCTCAGACGGGGCTGGCGCGTCGCGAGCTTCCGTGAGGCAATGACGGCGCCGGCACCGGGCACGATGGCGATCACCTTCGACGATGCGTTTCACTCGGTCCACGAGCACGCCCTGCCAGTCCTGCGGGCTCTCGGCGTCACCGCGACCGTCTTTGCCCCGACTGCCTTCATGGCGACCGGCACCCTGGCGTGGCCCGGGATCGACCACTGGTTGCAGGGCCCGAGCGCCGGCGAGCTGCGCGCCATGACCTGGAGCGACCTTGGGGAGCTCGCAGAGCTTGGATGGGAGATCGGGTCTCATACGTGCACGCATCCCCGGCTCACCCAGCTGGACGACGCAGCGCTGACCCGTGAGCTGACGGAGTCGCGCCAGGAATGCGCGCGGCAGCTGGATCGGGTCTGCGACACCCTCGCGTATCCCTATGGCGATTTCGACGAGCGGGTGGCGCGCCGCGCCACGGAGGCGGGCTATGTAGCGTGCGCCACGCTCACCCCACTGCGCGCGACGCTGGGCGCCGACACCGGGTCGCGGGTGGGTATCTATCACGAGGACACATGGCTGCGATTTCGCCTCAAGACCTCCCTGGAGAGCTGGTCCAAGCGCTACTTGCGCTTGCGATCGGCAAGGACCTGATTCTCCACGGGCGTCCATGCGCCCCCGTGGCCTGACCTGGTCTGCATCGGGGTCGAATCGGTGCGCCTAGTCGTCTACTGCGACTACTCCTACCGCCAGGACGGCGGCGAGGTCTACGCGCAGGTCCCGTTCGGACTGTTCGTGCAGGCCCTGGCCCCCTATTGCGAGCGCTTGATTCTGACCGGACGCCTGGACCCGGGGCCTGGCCGATATCCGTACCGGATGCAGGGTGTGGACTACGCCCCCCTTCCCCACTACGACAGCGGCGCCC
>JBAPXO010000145.1:0-4665 GCA_049284255.1 Solirubrobacteraceae bacterium
GAATGATCTGGAGCGGGCCGGCCTCCAGCACCTCGTGCTGGGTCTTGGTGGCGGGCGACATCTCCGTGAGATGCTGATCCGCGGCGTCCGCCGCGGCGTTATCAGCTCGTGACCGGGATGTGAAGGAGCTGTGAACCGTCGTCCGGATCGGGCGCGGGCAGCGCCGCGCTCAGACGACCGAGCGGGCGGCCCCGGAGAACGCGCCGCAGCGGCGCGCTCAGACGACCGAGCGGGCGGCCCCGGAGAGCGCGCTCAGCGAGCGAGGGCGCGATCGAGGGCGTCGTCCTCTGGCCCGACCTCGATCAGATCCAGATCGGACTCGGCTGCGCCCGTGCGGTCGGGTGCGAAGCGGTAGCCGACGCCGAAGTGGGTATGGATGTAGTTCCACTCCGGTGAGCCCGCGCGCAGCTTCTGTCGCAGCTTGCGGACGAAGACATCGACCGAGCGATCGCCGTGGGCCATGGCATACCCCCACACCCGTTCGTAGATCTCCTCGCGGCGCAGCACGCGGTCAGAGCCCGACAGCAGATGCAGGATCTCGAATTCCCTGGCGGTCAGCTCGAGGCTGGCCTCGTTGACATACGCCTGGTAGAGATCGGGGCGGATCGTGATCTCGCCGAAGCTGGCGGTGGCCTCGAGCGCCGGCATCTCGGTCCGGCGATGGCGCCGGACGGTGGCCTCGATCACGCAGATCAGCTCCTCGGCATGGCACGGTTTGGTCACCCACGCGTCGGCGCCGAGCCGCAGTCCGCGCACGCGCTGGGCCACTGAGGACGGGCCCGTGCAGACGATCACCGCGAGGCCGGGCAGACGGGCGCAGACCTGCTCGAGGTAGCCCCAACCCGACGGCCCGAGCACCGCGAGGTCGACCACGAGCGCGTTGAGCCGCATGGCCACCAGCCCCTCGGCACCCATGGGGCCGCCGAGCTGGCGGTACTCGGAGCCAAGCGCCTCGAGACGCTTGGAGAGAACCTGGAGAAAGCCGGGGTCGCGGTCCAATACGGCCAGCCGCAGCCGGTTCTGTGCGCGCTGCGTGGAGCCTGCGACAGGCAGCTGCTCGCTGCGCTCAGGCGACATGGCCCGGACTCTAGTGCACGCTCCGCACAGCCCGGCGGCCAGCGAACGCCGGTCACAGGATCTTTACATGCAAACAGCGCATATCGGGGCCTCGCTCGGAGCCGGCGAGCACGTGCTGAGCAAAGCCATCGCTTTCCTTGAGGGTTTCCTAAAGAGACCGCCGCTATTCTCACGGGCGGGCGCCCCTGAGTAGACCGGGCGCCCTCGTAACTAGATGGCCTCGCGTAAAGAGCAAAAAGAAGCGGCCCGTCAGCGGCGGCTCGAGCAAGAGCGGGTCCGCGCCGAGAAGGCGCGGCGCGATCGGCGCCTGCGGATTCTCGGCGGGCTCGTCCTCGGGGCGGCTGCGCTGATCGCGGTCGTGATCGCCGTCACCAGCGGCGGCGGCTCCAGCGCCGCCGCCCCCAAGCCCGGCAGCCCCAAGGCCAAGGCGGCCGCCGCCAAGGTCAGCAGTCTGCTCGCCGGGATCCCCCAGACCGGGGTACGCCTCGGCAACCCCAAAGCCCCGGTCACGATGACCGAGTACGGCGACCTCCAGTGCCCCATCTGTAAGGCGTTCGCGCTCGGCCCCGAGCAGGAGCTGATCTCCAAGGACGTGCGCGAGGGCAAGGTGCAGATCGACTACAAGTCAGTTTCGACGGCCACCAGCAACGGCCCCAACCCCGGGATCTTCCCCACCCAGCAATCCGCGGCCTACGCCGCCGGCGAGCAGAAGCTCGGCTGGAACTACATCCTGCTGTTCTACAACGAGCAGGGACCCGAGGACACCGGCTACGTGACCGACAATTACCTGAACGGGCTCGCCGGCCAGATCCCCGGGCTCAACTTCGCCAAGTGGAACTCTGACCGGCAGTCCTCCACTCTCTCGCAGCAGGTGAGCAGCGAGGAGCAGTCGGCCGCCGGCCAGAACATCCACAGCACTCCCACGCTGATCTTCAAGGGACCCAAGAGCCAGACCCAGCCGATCGACGGCGGCCTTGACTACTCCGGCCTCCAAGAGGCGATCAAGTCGGTGTCGTGAGCACGACGCTGCGCCGTCTCATGCTGGTCCTGGCCGTCATCGGCCTCGGCGTCGCCTCTTATCTGACCTACGTCCACTACGCGGGCATCAAGCCGGTCTGCAGCGCCGGGCAGTCGTGCGTCAAGGTCCAGACCTCGGAGTGGTCCAAGCTCGGCGGCGTTCCGGTCGCCCTCATCGGGCTGATCGGCTACATCGGCATCGTCCTCAGCCTGCTCGTTCCCGATCGTGAGGAGACGCGCCTGGCGACGCTCGGCCTGACCCTGATCGGCTTTGGCTTCAGCGCGTATCTGACTTATCGAGAGCTGTTCTCGATTCATGCCATCTGCGAGTGGTGCGCCTCGAGCGCGGTCATCATGACCTTGCTGTTGATCGCGGCGGTCATCCGCTACCTGGCGCCGGTGGATCCCCCGGTCACAGCGGCCGCCGGAGCCCCGGCTCGGGCGACCCGCGCCGCGTAGCCGCGCGTAGCGGCGGCGTTGCCGGCGCTCGCTGATCGATCCTCTCCCACGGGGGGAGTGAGGCGGACGGTGCCGTCCGCCCAGCAACCGATGATGCAGCCGTGAGCTGGCGATCGACCCGGGCCACGGGGCAGTCAGGGCAAGGCTATCGCCAGGTCGCCGTGGTCGATCTTGGCTCTAACTCGTGGCGACTCGTGGTCTTCGCCTACCAGCCGGGCGCATGGTGGAAGCGCACCGACGAGCTCTACGAGACCGTGCGGATCGCCGCCGGACTCGGCGCCTCGGGGCGGCTCGGCGAGGAGGCCATGGAACGTGGGCTGGAAACCCTGAGCGTGTTCAGCCGCTTCTGCCGGGCCAACCGGATCGACCCCGAGGACGTCCACGTCGTGGCCACGAGCGCGATCCGTGACGCCGCCAACGGCGCCCAGTTCCTCGATCAGGCCCACGACGCCACCGGCCTTGAGATCGAGACCCTGTCGGCCCGCGACGAGGCCTACTACGGGTACGTGGGCGCGGTCAATACAACCACGCTCACCGACGGCGTTGTTCTCGACATCGGCGGCGGCAGCCTGCAGCTGATCCACGTGGCCGATCGCCATGCTCGAGAGATGGTGTCGTTCCCGCTGGGCGCGGTCAGGGTCACCGAGGAGTACCTGCCCGGCGACGGCACCGCCAAGAAGAAGGAGCTGGGCCGTGTGCGCGCCCACGTCAAGGAGTTGCTCGCCGACCTTGACTGGCTGGCCACCTCGGGCAAGCGGCTGGTCGGCATCGGCGGTGCGGTGCGAAATCTGGCGGCGGCCGCTCAAACCTCCAACGGCGGCGTCGACCTGGGCGTCCAGGGGTTCGTCATCACGCCCGATGTGCTGAGTGGGCTCGTCAGCAAGCTCGCCGGGATGACCACCAAGGAGCGAGGCGACCTGCCTGGGATCAAGCCCGGCCGCGGCGACATCATCCTCGCTTCGGCGCTCGTGCTTGAGACCGTGGTGGGGCTCGGAAACTTCGATGGGATCGAGGCCACCGAGGCGGGCCTGCGCGAGGGCGTGTTCCTCGCCCGGACGCTCCTGGCCGGCCAGGAGCCTCTGCTGCCCGACGTCCGCGAGGCGGCGGTGCGAAATCTCGCGATCCAATACGAGTCCGACATGGCCCACGTCGAACACGTGGCGTCGTTGTCCCTCCAGATGTTCGACTCGCTCGTCAGCCAGGAGCTGTTCGAGCCCCAGGACGGTGAGCGCGAGCTGCTGTGGGCGGCATCGATGCTCCACGACGTCGGGATGACGATCTCCTACGACGACCACCACAAGCACTCGCGGTACCTGATCGAGAGCGCCGAGCTCCCCGGTTTTGATCCGCGCGAGCGGGCGCTGATCGGCCAGATGAGCCGCTATCACCGCAAAGGGATCCCCAAGCTTGGGGATATCGAGCCCCTGACGCGCGCCGGCGATGAGCAGCTCCTGGATCGCTGTGCGGTCATCCTGCGTCTCGCCGAGCATCTCGAGCGCGGTCGCGATCAATCCGTGTCCGAAGCGCGACTGCGCGCCAACGGACACGGGGTCGACCTGCACCTCGAGGCGGGCGGCGACCTGACGCTGCCGCGCTGGAGCGTCGAGCGCTACGGCGACGGCGAGGCCTTCGAGCGCGTCTTCGGCCGCCGGCTGCTCATCGGCTGACCGTCGCGTCGGCCCGGTATCCGGAGTATCGTCGTCCGTGATGAGGAGACGGCTACTGACGGGGGCGCTGTCGGCGATGCTGATGGCCGCCTGCGGCGGCGCCCTGGGCGCCGCGCCCGCCGGGGCCGCGATCAGCGGCGTGTTCTCGGGCCAGACGATCAGCGGGCAGGCGATTGCGTGCACCGCCCAGGCGGATGGCACCCGTGTTTGCCACGGCGACTACAGCTCGAGCGGCGGCGCCGACACACGGCTGAAGAGCTTTGACGGAACGCCGCTCGCCGTGTACGTGACGCTGCCCGCGGCGCCGGCGGGCGGCACCGACGGCGACTACCCGCTCATCGTGCAGAGCCACGGTTGGGATGAGCCAACGACCGGCCCCACCGACACCCAGTACTTCGGTCCCACCGCCGACGCCTGGGCCAAGGACGGCTACGCGGTGGTCCAG
>JBAPXO010000146.1:0-3476 GCA_049284255.1 Solirubrobacteraceae bacterium
GGCTCGGAGCGGGCGCACTGGCTGGCGGCCGACGCCCCGGCGGCGATCGTGGCCGGACGTGAGCTGCCCGAGGCACCGGCCATCGTGGGGAGCCGGCGTCGTCGCTGGCCCTGGTCGGCGCCCTGACCGCTTGTCCTTCCTGACCTGCACGGCCATCTCTCGATAGGCTTGGGTTGCACCCGGTCTCGGGGTTTCGGGTGCCACACACATGAACCGCGCCCAATCGGATTTCGCGCGCGTGTACAGCGAGCACGTGTGGCCCATATACGGGTTTCTTGCCTACCGCGTCGGCGATCGCGGGATCGCTGAGGACTTGACGCAGGCGACCTTCGAGCGCGCCCTCCGCGCGTGGAGTCGCTTTGATCCCCGGCGCGCCTCGGAGCGGACCTGGCTGCTGGCGATCGCCCGCAACCTGTTGATCGACCATCACCGCCGCGACAGCAATCGCCGGACCGAGCTGCTCGAGGAGCATCTGGAGCCGCCAGTGCCGGGTCCGGAGGAGCGCATCACCGCCGCCCCCGACCTCTCAGATGCGCTGTCCAAGCTCACCGAGCGTGATCGCGAGATCCTGGCGCTGCGCTTTGGCGGTGACCTCAATGGCCCGGAGATCGCCGAGGTGATGGACATGAGCCTCGCCAACGTGCAGCAAATCCTTTCGCGCTCGCTGCGCAAGCTGCGTCAGCTGCTCGAGGACGAGCAGGAACCGCCCGACCGCTCGACCGCGGTGCTACAGAATCCCGACCGCGGTCAGGGCGCCGAGCGCGACGAGCAGTGACCCGCCGGCGCACAGCGCCGTCACCGTCACTCGCAGGCGCTCAGGCCGTGGCCCATATCCGGGATCCTCGGCCTCCAGGTGGCGCCCGAGCGCGCCTCTGAACCACGCCGCGGGCACGGGCCGCTGAGACTCGAGCCGCTCGGAGAGCTCGGGCTCGTCGCCCCCGACTGCGGGATCGTGGTCGTGTCCGTCGGTCATGGCTTGAAGATCGCGGAACGAGGGTTGAGCAACCGAGCCTGCTTGTATGCGGCCACCGAAGCACGCGCGTTTCCGTTCTCGGCCTCAACGCGCGACAGCACGAGCCAACCGGTCCAGTTCTGAGGCTCGTCGCGGGTCGCGGCCCGGGCCGCGGGCAACGCGGCGCGTTTGAGCCCCTGGGCCTCCAGCACGAGCGCGAGCTGAAGCTGTGGGGTCGCGGCTCCGGGCTCAACGCGGGCCGCGGCGCGCGCGTCCGTGAGCGCCGCTGGGTAATTGCCGCTGGCTGCCGCCGCCTGGCTGCGTCGCACGCCGCTGACCGTGGCCAGCGGAATCCCGATCGCCGCCAGGCACCCGATGGCGACCAGAATCGCCGCGCCACGCATGATCCATGCCCTCGGTCCTGAGGGGGTCGATCGGCGGCGAAGGCGACCGCGCAACCCCGGGGTCAACAGTGCCGCGGCCAACAGCATCACCACGGCGGGCAGGACGGGAACCTGCCAGAACCAGTCAAAAGCAACCGAGACCATAAAGGCGAGAATCGCGGCAGTGGCACCGGCGGCGCGCGCCCGGGCTTCGTAACGCGAGCGGACCACCGCCACCACGCCCCCCACCGCCACGAGGACAAGAAAGCCGATCAGGAGCGCCGCCCCGACGATCCCGAGCTCAGCGAGCGTCTCGAAGTACAGCGAGTGAGCGTTTATGACGTAGGCCGGGAACGGCGCGCGAGGAAGCCAGAGCAGCTGGTAGGTCCCGGGTCCCGAGCCCTTGAGTAGGTGGCCCGAAGTCGACTTGACGGCGACCCGCCACAGGTCGTAGCGCCCCTCCCCCCCGGCCGCGCTGTAGCGCGACAGCGAGGTGGTCCGCAGCTGTGTCGTCGGAGCCGGCTTTTTGAACTGCTGCCACTCATGGGAGATCTTGCCTGAGGCGGCCAGCACCACGATCGCGGCGGCCACGGCGATGAGCAGGATCGCCAGCCCCCCGCGCGCCGTCCGCCTGGAGATTCGAAAAAGCCGCGGTGGCTGACCGTGGCGGACGGCGAGGCCAATACCGCCCTGGGCCAGGGCTACGCCCACGCACACCAACACGATCACGACGATTAGGGAGTTGCCCTGGCTGCGCGTGAGCGCGGTGTTGAGCCCATGCTCGATCGCTCCGCGGTGCACGGCGGCGGCGATCAGGACGGCACTCCCGATTGCGGCGCTCAGTGCCGTCAGGAGCTTGGGGATCCGCTCAGGCGCCAAGGCGATGAACACGACCAGGGCAACCCCGGCCGCCAGCGCCCCGCCACGGGAGAAGGTCAGATATGAGCACAGCGCAACCACCGGCAACGCGGCCGCTGCGGCGGCTTGACCGTAGAGGGACCGGGCGGAAGTGGCGACGCTGAGCAGGAGTGGGATCCCCAGGGCCATCAGGGCGCCGAGCGCGTTCCAGTAATTCAGTGGCCAGCTCAGTCGCGACTGGGAGCCCTTGAGGAAGGTTCCCGTGACCTGGGAAGCAGGGAACAGGTCGGGGCGCACGCGGGACGCCAGTGCCAGGATCGCCACGACGACGATCGCTGCCGATACCGCGCCGATCGTCTGGCGCAGCGCGCGATCGCGATCGCGGTGGAGGCCGATTCCGAGCACCAGGATCCCCAGGTAGCCGGCAACCAGCGACAGCGACTGCAGGCTGCGCTCGGTGCTCAGCGACCATGTCGCTCCCAGCGCCGTCCAGGCGACGAAGCCACCGAAGAGGGCGATGCCCGTCCATGCCAGCCGACTCGGCTGCGTACGGGGCAGGATGCCCCAGGCGGCGCCGAGTAGGACCAGCCACCAGACAACGATCGAGACCTGGCTGTGGACGACGATGTCATAGCCGCCACCGTCGATGGCCAGATAGAGAACAAGGCCGCCGACGAGCACCCAGACGCACAGGGCATCGAGCTCGATCCTGCGAAGGGCCGGCGCTCGCCGGGTCGCTTCGTGGGTGGCTACGGATTCCATGGCCGGCACGGCGTCAGCCGCACCCCTGCGCTCAGGCCTGCTGCCGGCGGCGAATGAGCACCATTGCCACCGAGCCGACGAGCGTGATGATGAGGATCACCGGAAGCAATGCGCCAAGGCCGCTGCTGCTCGACGATCCGGTGAAGGCGTCGACCACGGCACGTACGGCCGAGGAACCGGAGCTCTGCACGGCGCCGCCGGCGGCGCGACTGTTGGCCCCGGAGCCGGACCCCGAAGCCGAGCCACCTGAGCCCGAGCCACCTTTGGACGAGGCCTGCCCGGAAGCGCCGTGGTGCGCAACCGTGGGGGCCGTCGCCTGGGCCAGCGCTGCCGCGGCCGCGCCGGTCGCTCCCTGAGCTGCCAGGCTGCGCTGCGTCGAAGGGCTGATCGAACTCCCGGAGCCCCCAGATCCGCCGGCTCCCCCGCTGCCACCGCTTCCCGTCGTCCCGCCGCCACCGTGATGCCCACTGCCGCTGCCGGAGTGAAGGGTGCTCGAGGGGCGGTTTCCGGAAACCGTAGGG
>JBAPXO010000147.1:0-5362 GCA_049284255.1 Solirubrobacteraceae bacterium
GCACCGAGGCGGCCATCGCCGCCGTCGTGGTCTTGCCGTTGGTCGCCGAGATGATCGCGCAGCCGTCGTCCAGCCGGGCGGCGAGTCGCTCGATGGCGTTGGGATCGAGCCTGGTCAGCACCTTTCCAGGCAGGCTCGTACCCCCACCGCGCCCGGCCCGGCGCGCGGCCTCGCCCACCGCCCGGGCGGCGAGAATCTTGGCGTCGAGCATGCTCACCGAGCCGCTCCATCAGAGCCGTCGCTCGCTGGGGGCACGATCGCGCGAACAGCTCGCGGGAGGGTCTCGATCGTGACCGGGAGCTCGGCGATCGGATCGCCGTCGGCGTAGAGCGTGAACGGCCGCGAGGCATCGATGTGAAGCGATCTGCAGCGCAACACCTCGACGTTGGGTTGGTGGATGTGCTCGCCCCGGAACACCGTGGGCAGCCCCCGCAGGAAGCGAAGCTTACGCTCGCTTCCGACGATGACTACGTCGAGCAGGCCGTCGGTCAGCGACGCGTCGGGAGCCATGTACATCCCTCCACCGTAGGCCTTGGAATTGGCGGCGGCCACCGTGTAGCCGGTGATGGTCCGCGTGGCTTGGCCGTCGGCAGCCACTGTGAACGTGGCCGGCTTCCAGCCGGCCAGGGCCCGCAGGGCGCCATAGGCGTAGACGAGGTTGCCACGCACCAGCGTTGTCTCGTTGGCGATGCGGTTGGCGACCGAGTCAAAGCCGCAGCTGGCGATGCCGATGAACGTGCGCGCTCCGACCTTGCCCAGGTCAAGCTCGCATACTTGACCCTTCGCCAGGACCTCGCAGGCGGCGCTCGGCTCCACGGAAATCCCGAGTCCACGGGCAAAGTCGTTGCCGCGCCCGCCGGGCAGGACCCCGAGAACCCCGTCTGAGTGCTTGAGGGCGTCGGCGATCGCTCCGATCAAACCGTCGCCGCCGAAAGCGACCGCCACTTCGCCCATGCCCGTCGCCTCGACGGCGAGCTCGCGAGCGTGCTCGAGACTACGTGTGGTCTGGACGCGGTGCTCAAGTCCGAGCCGTGTTAGCTCGGCCTGCACGACTTCGAGATTGCGCCCGGCGCGACCGCCCCCCGCGAACGGGTTGACGATCACCGACAGCCTCACCCGGTCACCAGCGCATGGAGGTCATCGGCGACCGCCACGGGCGCCGGGTCCTTGGCGGCCTCGGCCTGCTCTCGCGTGGTGACGCCGGTGAGCACGATCGCGGCGTCCAGCCCCGCCGCCGCTGCCCCTGCCAGGTCGGAATCGAGGCGATCGCCGACCATGAGCGTGTTCCCGGGGCCCAGTCGATCGAGTGCGGTCTCGAACATCATCAGCGCCGGCTTCCCGACGCTGATCGCCGACCGCTCAGTGGCGTACTCGAGCGCGGCCACGATCGCTCCCGTACCCGGGCAGATCCCATCGGCGGTGGGAAACGTGCGATCACGCCCGGCGGCGATCATCTCGGCGCCGGCGTGCACCGCCTGAGTCGCCGTGCGCAGTTCGGCATAGGAGAAGTCCTTGTGACCAGCGATGACGACGATGTCGGCTTCCACGGCGCGCGGCGTGTTGTTGACGATCCGCTGGCCCGCCTCGGCCACGTGGCGGAAGATCGGCTCGGCGCCGATCACGAACGTCGTCGTACCCGGCGGGCGGCCAGCGAGCGTGTACTGGATCGCAGCGCCGACCGTCACCACCTCCTCCAACGAGGCCTGCAGCCCCAGCGACCACAACTTGCGCACGTAGTCCTCGGGAGCGCGGGCCGTGTCGTTGGTCACGAATGACACCGTCTTGCCGGCGGCGCGCAGCTCTGCGAGGGCTTCGCGGGCTCCGGGAGTCAGCGAGTTGCCGACCCAGACGCAGCCATCGAGGTCGAGAAGCAGGTGGTCATAGGCGGCGAGGAGGGGGGAGAGGGTCACGAGGGAGACGATTATGCAACGACCCTGCGACAAGGCTTGAACCGTCTGGGACCGGGTCGTGCACGCCAAACGCTTCTAATTGCGAACCAAACCGGCACCTCCCTCACCAAAGCGGCTCAGTAGCCGCTACGGAGCAATTACCGCAGTCAGTGCTGTCCAGGGCGTGGAAGCGATGCCGAAACGTATCGAGACACATCAGCAAGCGGGTGCGTGGGGCGCAATCTTGTGAAGCAAAGTAGTGAGACTGGCCGCATGTCGTCCGAGGCGCTCGTGCGCCTCTGGCGCGAATATCGCGAGGGCGGCGACATTGCCGCGCGTGATCGTCTCGTGCTCTCGTTGGCGCCGATCGTCAAGGCGATCGTGTATCGCAAGATTCGTGAGATCCCGGCTCACCGCGAAGTAGACGATTTCATCTCGTGCGGGCTGGAAGCGCTGATCCGCTGCGTCGACCGCTACGAGCCGGATCGGGGAGCGACACTCGAGCAGTTCGCCTGGAGGCGCATTCACGGCGCCGTGCTCGATGAGCTGCGAAGGTTTGACTGGGCCCCGCGCTCCCTGCGCCGCTCAGAGCGCGAGCTCAACCTCGCACGCGAGCAGTTCACCGTGTTGCACGGTCGGCTTCCGACGCGGTTCGAGCTCAGCGAGATTCTGGCGATCGACGAGTGCGAGCTCACGAGGCTCCTCGACGACATCGCACGCTCAGATGTGGGGTCACTGAACGCGCTCGTGGTCGGCGAGGACGAGACCGCGAGCGAGCGCATGGACGTGGTGGCCAGCCAGGACCGCGCCTGCGATCCCGAGCACGCGGCCATGCGCGGCCGGGCCCTGGCCAGCTTCCGGGCCGCCTTCGATGAGCTCCCCGATCGCGAGCGCACGGTCGCGGTACTGCTGCACGTCGACAATCTGACCCTGCGCCAGACCGGCGAGATCATCGGGGTCTCGGAGAGCCGGGTGTGTCAGATTCACGCCAGGCTCAAGCGGGGCCTGCGTGAGCGCCTCGAGGCCGAGGAGGGTCTGTTGTTCGAGCTCGCCTAGGCCGAGCTCGGCCCGACTCAGAAGAGGGCTTCCTGGGGGTCGGGGGTCGCCGCCGCCAGGCAGGCCGGACCATCGTAGCGGGCATCGTTGACCGCGAAGCCGACCTCGGTGAGGGCTGTCTGGTCGCCCGGCAGGCCGGCGAGGATCTGGCCAAGGCGGTCCTCCGGGGTGGTCGTATCGAGCCAGTCGCGCTCGCCGTCGGGGGCCAGGATCACCGGCATCCGGTCGTGCAGCGGCGCGATCGTCGGATTGGCGCCCGTGGTCAGAATCGTGCACGTGCGAAGACTGCTGCCATCCGGCGCGTGCCAGATCGACCACAGCCCGGCGAACGAGAACGGCTGCCGATCTCCACGCGTGATGTGAAAGGGCTGCTTGGGCGAGCCGGGCGTCGGGCGCCACTCGTAGAACCCGTCGGCGAGGATCAGGCACCGGTAGCGTTCGAAGGCGCGGCGGAACGCCGGTCGCTCGGCGACCGTCTCAAGCCGGGCGTTGATCATCTTGAGCCCGGTGTCGGGTGCCTTGGCCCATGAGGGCACGAGTCCCCAGCGCAGGAGCTCGCCTCGGGGGGAGCCCTCTTTGTCGGTGGTCACGGCCAGCACGTCATCGCCCGGCGCGACGTTGAAGCGGGAACGGATCTCGACGGCCTCGCCGATCGGAAAGCGTGCTCGCAGGGCCGCGGGATCGGGCGCGGTCAGTGTGTAGCGGCCGCACATGGAAGGCGACCGCGACTCAGCGGGAGCGGCTGGCCAGCTGCTCGGCGCGCTGCGCGCGAGCGTTGCGCTGGCGTCGTCTGCCGAGGAATGCCAAGACGGCGATCGCCACCACGACGAGCACCAGGCCATAGAAGATGCCGAGGTCGAGCGAGATGCCGCCGAAGGGCAGCGCGACGAGGTTCACGATCCCGAACCCGAGCAGAAGGATCGCGACGACGAGGGCGATGATGATCAAGACGCCGCGCACCCGGGCGACCATGCCGGCACTCTTGGGCGGCGCCACGAGGCCCATGAACTTCAAGCCCAGGAGCTGGCGGTTGCTGGGCGATTCCACGCCCAGCCGCTCGGTCGCCTTGCGAAGATCGTCGGCGCGCCGCTCGGCGAGCGCCAGCGAGGCGTCGGCCATCCGGCGCAGCTGCAAGCGCTCCTGCGGCCGCGCGGAGGCGATGGCACGCTGGAAATGGGCGCGAGCCGCCTTGGCGTCGTAGCGCTCGGCCGCGCGCGCGCCCAGGATGGCTTGGGCGGCGGCCTTGTACTTGGTCTCGCCCTCGAGCTCCTCGTCGCTCCGGCCCTCCATCTGCTGCATCGCCGCCAGCTGACTGCGCTGCTCGACCCGCATGACTCTCTGCTGCTTGGCCATCGTGCTGGAGTCTAGTTGTAGTTCCTGAGTAGGTTGGTCCATCCGGGCCCCCTTGGAGGCTGAGAGCTGCCAAGCACCTCAGTTCCAAGGAGGACGCCGGATGAATCTGCACCGTAACGCTGCTCTCAGTCTGAAAGGACGGCGGGAGCTCAGTCGTCGGGTGGTTGAAGGTGAGCGGACGGTGATTGAGGCGGCGGAGGCCGCCGAGATCAGCGTCCGCTGTGCCCGCAAGTGGGTGGCCCGCTATCGGCTCGAGGGCGAGGCGGGGCTGCTAGATCGCTCCTCGGCGCCTCACCGGATTCCGCATCGCACCAGCGAGCAGCGCGTCCAGGCGATCGCTGCGTTGCGCCGGCTGCGGTTCACCGGACCGGAGATCGCGGAGTGCTTGGGGATGGCGCTCTCGACCGTTTCGGGGATCCTGACCAGGATCGGCATGGGCAAGCTGGGCCGGCTCGGCCTTGAGCCCGCCCAACGGTATGAGCGTCAACGTCCGGGAGAGTTGATTCACGTCGACGTCAAGAAGCTGGGGCGTATCCAGGGAGGCGCCGGCAAGCGCTTCGCTGCTCGCAGACAACTCAACAAGCGACGGACCGATCTGGAGGGCAAGCGGCGCCATACCGTCGGTTGGGAGTTCGTGCACATCGCGATCGACGACTGCACACGGCTTGCCTACGCCGAGGTCCTACCCGATGAGACCGGCGCTACCGCCGTCGGGTTTTTGCGCCGCGCGATCGCCTTCTATACCCAGCACGGGATCGCAGTCAAAGCCGTGATGACAGATAACGGCGGCGCCTACATCTCAACGCTGCACGCTCTCGCCTGCCGCCGGCTGCGCATCAAGCACCTACGCATCAGGCCCAGACACCCCCAGACCAACGGCAAAGCCGAACGGTTCATCCGCACACTCCTCGGCGGCTGGGCCTACGGCGCGATCTACCGCAACAGCACCCAACGCACCGCAGCCCTTGACGGATGGCTCTGGCACTACAACTATCACCGAAAACACTCAGCCCTCGGCCACCACCCGCCCATCACCAAGGTGACCAACCTTCTCGGGACTTACA